>NZ_JBEXCW010000017.1:0-124704 GCF_040605435.1 Streptomyces sp. NPDC005574 | reverse complement strand
CGGGCGACGGGGACGAGTTCCTGCTGTGCCTGGCGGACGTCTGATCTGACCGCGTCCGTCCTTCCGGCGCCGACGCCGTCGAATACGCACCGGATCGGCGCCGTGCGGGGGCTCCCACCAGCCCGGACGGTCGCCGGGCTCCCGGTACCGGGGCGATCCTGCACAAGAGCCCGCCACCCCCTCCTCGGTCATCTTCCGTGCCGCGCGCCTGTCCTCCTTGCCCGGTGGCCGGTCGTGGGGAAGGCTGGCTGCACCTCCTCCGGCCCGGAGGAGTCGTCACACGGGGAGACGGGATCATGGCGCAGAGCCAAGGACTTGGCTGGTTGCTGGACGACCTGACGGAGCGCGTCGAACACGTACGACACGCCCTGGTGCTGTCCAACGACGGGCTGGTGGCGGGCGCGAGCACCGGGCTGCGCCGCGAGGACGCGGAGCACCTCGCCGCCGTGTCGTCCGGCCTGCACAGCCTCGCCAAGGGCTCGGGGCGCCACTTCGGCGCGGGCCGGGTACGGCAGACGATGATCGAGTTCGACGACGCGGTGCTGTTCGTGACCGCGGCGGGCACCGGCAGCTGCCTGTGCGTGCTCAGCGGAGCCGAAGCCGACATCGGGCAGATCGGCTACGAGATGACGCTGCTCGTCAATCGCGTCGGCGAGCACCTCGCAGTGGACGCCCGGCATCCCGAGCGCGGATCGGCACACGACCTCTGACCTGCGCCTTTCTCATCCTCCGTGGAGTTATCCACAGGCCGCCACGCGATCCGCCGAACCGGCTACGGTTTTTCCGAGGCGGGCGCACACGGCGCCGGCCACCCGCACTCCACGGGGGAGACGACCATGTCCGGTAGCACCGTCATGCAGGCAGACACCACCCCGCACGAAGCAACCGTCACGCACGAAGCAACTGCCGCGCACCAAGACACCGCCAGCGCCGGAGCGCGCGGCGGCACACTCACCCTGGGGCGAGCAGCTCGTGAACTGGCACTGAAACGAACCGAGTTCGACATCGCCGTGCATCTGGGACGCATCCGGACCGTCCCGGACGACGGAGGCGGGGGCCGGCGCGTGACCAGGGTCGAGATCGACCGCCTGCGAGCCGAGGAGGGCTTCCCCGAGGCGCTGCGCAAGTCCGTCGAAGCCGTGGGCACGGCCGAGGGGGCCGCCCTGATGCAGGTCAGCATCCCCAGGTTCACGCGCCTCGCACGGCTGGGGCTGGTCGTCCCCGTGCACTTCTACCTCAACCGGTACCGGGCGGTCGTCTGGCTCTACCCGGCCGAGGAACTGCGACGGTTCGCGGCCGATCTCGTCGGCGCGCTGGACGAGGCCCGAGAGCGGCGGCCGGCGCCACATCCCGCAGCAGACGCTGCGGCGCGGACGCCCGCCGCGCCCACGGGGGAGCGACAGAAACCGTCACCGCAGCCGCAGCCGCAGCCGCAGCCGCATGCGCAGGTGAAGCGGCGGCCGGTGGGCCTGCTGGACCGGCTTCGTCGCGGCAACCGGCGCGAGCCGGTGTCCCGCTGAGCCGGTCGCGTCCCGGCGCTCCCCGTGCCCGTTACCTACAGCGCCCGGAACAGCCCTTCCTGGACCACGGACACGAGCAGACGGCCCTCGGTGTCGTAGATTCGCCCGCGGGCCAGGCCCCGTCCGCCCGTCGCGATCGGTGACTCCTGGTCGTACAGGAACCACTCGTCCGCGCGGAACGGCCGGTGGAACCACATGGCGTGGTCCAGCGAGGCCATGTCGAAGCCGCGCGGCCCCCACAGGGGTTCGACCGGGATGCGGACCGCGTCCAGCAGGGTCATGTCGCTGGCGTAGGTCAACGCGCAGGTGTGCACGAGCGGGTCGTCGCCCAGCGGCCCGACCGCGCGCATCCACACGGCGCTGCGCGGCTCGGCGTCCTCGACCTCGTCGGCGGTCCAGCGCAGCCGGTCGACGTAGCGGATGTCGAAGGGCTGGCGGCGGGCCATGCGCTCCAGCTGCTCCGGGAGCGCGCCCAGGTGTTCCCGGATCTCGTCGGTGACCGTCGGCAGGGACTCGGGGTCCGGGACCTTCCGGGCCGGCGGCAGCTGGTGCTCGAAACTCCCCTGTTCAGGCTTGTGGAAGGAGGCGGTGAGATTGAAGATCGTGCGGCCCTGCTGCACGGCGGTGACCCGGCGCGTGGTGAACGACCGGCCGTCCCGTACGCGCTCCACCTGGTACACGATCGGCACCCCCGGGCGGCCCGGGCGGAGGAAGTACGCGTGCAGTGAGTGCACCGGGCGGTCGCCCTCGGTGGTACGGCCGGCGGCCACCAGTGCCTGGCCCGCCACCTGCCCGCCGAAGACCCGCTGGATGGATTCCTGGGGGCTCGGTCCGCGGAAGATGTTGACCTCGATCTGCTCGAGGTCGAGCAGGTCGACAAGCCTTTCGGCCGGGTTCGTCATGGGTGCGCTTCTCCTGTGCTCACAGCTGGCCGACATCGGTGATGCGGACGATCGCACGGCCCTCGGCGTCGGAGGCGGTGAGGTCCACCTCGGCGCTGATGCCCCAGTCGTGGTCGCCGTTCGGGTCGGCGAAGACCTGGCGAACGCGCCACAGACTGTTCTGCGGCTCCTCCTCGATCAGGAGCAGCTTGGGACCGCGGGCGTCGGGGCCGGTGCCGAGGTCGTCGTACTCGTCCCAGTACTTGTCCATGGCCTCGCCCCAGGCGTCGGCGTCCCAGCCGGACTCGGCGTCCAGCTCGCCGAGCTGCCCGACCTGGTCGAGGGCGGCGAGCTCCACCCGCCGGAACATGGCGTTGCGGACGAGGACCCGGAAGGCACGCGCGTTGGCGGTGACCGGCTTGACCTGGTCGGCCCTCTCCTGGGCCTCCTCCGCGGTCATCACCTCCGGGTTGGCGAGCTGCTCCCACTCGTCCAGCAGACTGGAGTCGACCTGGCGCACCGTCTCGCCGAGCCACTCGATCAGATCCTGCAGGTCCTCGGACTTGATGTCGTCGGGGACGGTGTGGTCAAGGGCCTTGTAGGCGCCCGCCAGGTACCGCAGCACGATGCCCTCGGTGCGGGCCAGCTCGTAGACGGAGACCAACTCGGTGAAGGTGAGCGCCCGTTCGTACATGTCACGGACGACGGACTTCGGGGACAGCGGGTGGTCGCCGACCCAGGGGTGGCTCTTGCGGTAGGTGTCGTAGGCGTGGAAGAGGAGCTCTTCCATGGGCTTGGGGTAGGTGACGTCCTGGAGGCGCTCCATGCGCTCCTCGTACTCGACGCCGTCCGCCTTCATCGCGGCCACCGCCTCTCCGCGCGCCTTGTTCTGCTGGGCGGCCAGGATCTGCCGGGGGTCGTCCAGGGTCGACTCCACGACGGACACCATGTCCAGCGCGTAGGACGGGGACTCGGGGTCGAGGAGCTCGAACGCGGCCAGCGCGAAGGTGGACAGCGGCTGGTTCAGCGCGAAGTCCTGCTGGAGATCGACCGTCAGGCGGACGATACGGCCCTCGGCGTCCGGCTCGTCCAGTTTCTCCACGATGCCGCCGTCCAGCAGCGAGCGGTAGATGGCGATCGCGCGGCGGATGTGCCGCAGTTGCGCCTTGCGCGGCTCGTGGTTGTCCTCAAGGAGGTGCCGCATCGCGTCGAAGGCGTTGCCGGGGCGGGCGATCACCGACAGCAGCATGGTGTGCGTCACGCGGAAACGGGAGGTCAGCGGTTCCGGATCGGAGCCGATGAGCTTCTCGAAGGTGCTGTCCGTCCAGCCGACAAAGCCCTCGGGCGCCTTTTTGCGGACCACCTTCCTGCGCTTCTTCGGGTCGTCGCCCGCCTTGGCGAGCGACTTCTCGTTCTCGATGACGTGCTCGGGAGCCTGCGCGACGACGAAGCCCGCCGTGTCGAAGCCGGCCCGTCCGGCCCGGCCCGCGATCTGGTGGAACTCGCGGGCCCGCAGCGTCCGTACCCGGTTGCCGTCGTACTTGGTCAGGGCCGTGAACAGGACGGTGCGGATGGGGACGTTGACGCCCACTCCCAGCGTGTCCGTGCCGCAGATGACCTTCAGCAGACCGGCCTGCGCGAGCTTCTCCACCAGTCGCCGGTACTTCGGCAGCATGCCGGCGTGGTGGACGCCGATGCCGTGCCGTACGTAGCGGGAGAGGTTGCTGCCGAACTTGGTGGTGAAGCGGAAGTTGCCGATCAGGTCGGCGATCTTGTCCTTCTCCTCGCGCGTGCACATGTTGATGCTCATCAGCGCCTGCGCCCGCTCCACGGCCTGCGCCTGCGTGAAGTGCACGATGTAGACCGGAGCCTGCCGGGTCTCCAGGAGCTCGGTCAGCGTCTCCGTGAGCGGAGTGAGCCGGTACTCGTAGGAGAGCGGGACCGGGCGGGTCGCCGAGCGGACCACCGACGTCGGTCGGCCGGTGCGCCGGGTGAGGTCCTCCTCGAACATCGAGACGTCGCCGAGCGTGGCCGACATCAGGATGAACTGGGCCTGCGGCAGCTCCAGGATCGGGATCTGCCAGGCCCAGCCGCGGTCCGCCTCCGCGTAGAAGTGGAACTCGTCCATGACGACCTGGCCGACGTCCGCGTGCTTGCCGTCGCGCAGTGCGATCGAGGCGAGGACCTCGGCGGTGCAGCAGATGACGGGCGCGTCCGCGTTGACCGACGCGTCTCCGGTCAGCATGCCGACGTTCTCGGTTCCGAAGATCTTGCACAGCTCGAAGAACTTCTCCGAGACGAGCGCCTTGATCGGCGCCGTGTAGAAGGTGACCTCGTCCCGGGCCAGCGCCGCGAAGTGGGCGCCCGCCGCGATCATGCTCTTGCCGGAGCCGGTGGGCGTCGACACGATGACGTTCGCACCGGACACCACGTCGATCAGCGCTTCCTCCTGGTGGGAGTAGAGCGTCAGACCTCGCTCCTGAGCCCACGACTCGAAGGCTTCGTAGAGGGCATCGGGGTCGGCGGTCGGCGGCAGCTGATCGATGAGGGTCACGGACCCATCTTGCCTGGCCTCCTGCCCAATGGGGGAATCGGATGCTCGTCCGAAGATCGCGAACGCTACGCTGTGTCGCCGACGGAGCGTCAGCGCACCCGGTCAACTGGACAGCGGCACACGAGGAATGGGGCGGCGAACCGTAATGATGGGACCAGCACACTCACTGTCGGGCGCCGCGGCCTGGCTAGGCGTCGGAGCGGCGGCTGCCGCCACAGGGCACACCATGCCCTGGCCGGTCCTTCTGATCGGTGCCCTGATCTGCGCCGGAGCCGCCCTGGCACCGGACCTCGACCACAAGGCGGCCACCATCTCCCGGGCCTTCGGGCCGCTGTCCCGGGGACTGTGCGAGGTCGTCGACAAGCTCTCGTACGCCGTCTACAAGAGCACCAGGAAGCAGGGCGACCCCCGTCGCTCCGGTGGTCACCGTACGCTCACGCACACCTGGCTGTGGGCCGTGCTGATCGGCGCGGGCACGTCGGTCGCGGCGATCACCGGCGGCCGCTGGGCGGTGCTGGCGATCCTCTTCGTGCACGTGGTGCTGGCCATCGAGGGCCTGCTGTGGCGGGCGGCCCGCGGCTCCAGCAGCGACGTCCTGGTCTGGCTGCTGGCCGCGACCAGCGCGTGGATCCTGGCGGGCGTCCTCGACAAGCCCGGCAACGGTTCGCAGTGGCTGTTCACGGAGCCGGGCCAGGCCTATCTGTGGCTGGGGCTGCCGGTCGTCCTCGGCGCGCTGGTGCACGACATCGGGGACGCGCTCACGGTCTCCGGCTGCCCGGTCCTGTGGCCGATCCCGGTGGGCCGCAAGCGGTGGTACCCGATCGGCCCGCCCAAGATCATGCGGTTCCGGGCGGGCAGCTGGGTGGAGCTCAAGGTGCTGATGCCCGTGTTCATGCTGCTCGGGGGCGTGGGCTGCGCGGCCGCCCTGAACTTCATCTGAGGGCCGGCGCTTCCTCAGGCAGTGCCGCCCTGTCCGGAGCCCTGTCCCGTACCGCCGCCGTACCTGCGCTCGAACTGGGCGATGCGGCCCTCCGTGTCCACGGTCCGCGCCTTGCCGGTGTAGAAGGGGTGGCTCTCCGAGGAGATCTCCACGTCCACGACCGGGTACGTCTCGCCGTCGTCCCACTCGATGGTCCGCTCGCTGGTCGCGGTGGACCGGGTGAGGAAGGCGTAGCCGGCGGCGCGGTCGCGGAAGACGACCGGGTGGTAGTCGGGCTGCTTGTCCTGCTGCATGAGTGCTCCTTGTACGGCGGGTACGGCCTCGGTGAGGCGGTGGGCTCGCAGCGGGCGAAGAGGTCAGCCGGACAGGGAGTCCTCGTCCACGATGTGCATCGCGGCCTCCTCCGCCGACGCGGCCGCGCCGTCGATGCCCACGTCGGTGGCGACCAGCGCGCTCTCCTCGTCCTCGTGGGCTCCCTCGTCGGGTGCCACGAGCCGGCCGGAGCGCAGTGCGCCGACCTCGTTGTCCAGGAGTTCCCCGTCGGTGCCGTCCGAGTCACCGATTCCGTCGCCGTCGTATGCGGGGATGTCCGGCAGCTCCTCGGCCAGGCGCTGGTCCAGCGTCTCGCCGTGCAGGCGCTCCGCGGCCGTCACGTCCGTGCGCTCGACCGCCCACGGTCTTTCGGGAGGGGACCAGCCGCGGTCGAGGGGATCGTCCACGCCGTCGTTGTCGAGGGTGTCCTCCGCGTCGAGCAGCCCGGCGTCGTCCTGGATCTCGGATGCATCGGGCTGGTAGACGTCGTCTCCCCATCCGTCGGCGCTGTTCACGGGTACCTCCAGGTGGTGGGGACGGGCCCGTTCGCCTCACGGTCGGCGGGGGGTCGCAGGCCGTCGGGGCACTCGTCGCGCCCGTCTGCGGACCACATGGTTCGCGGGCGCTCCCCGAACCGGTGCCGTTGCCCAGCCTTCCATCCCACGTCGTACCCGCGCAACGGCACGGACCCGGGACGGGTGCCGGACGCCCCCGACCCGGCCGGGGAACGGCGCGACGGCGCAGGTCCGGGGACGGGCCGGCGCGGGGTGCGAGCGGCCGGGCCGATCGGTCGCACCGCCGCTGCGCCGCCCCCTCCGCGAGGCAGGCCGCGGCAGGCACGAGGGTCAGCCGTGCCAGGACCGCCACAGCGCGGCGTACGCGCCGTCCGCGGAGACCAGCTCGTCGTGGCTGCCCAGCTCGCTGATCCGGCCCTCCTCGACGACGGCGATGACGTCCGCGTCGTGGGCGGTGTGCAGCCGGTGGGCGATGGCGACCACGGTGCGACCGTCGAGGACCCGGGCCAGGGACCGTTCCAGGTGGCGTGCCGCGCGCGGGTCGAGCAGGGAGGTCGCCTCGTCCAGGACCAGTGTGTGCGGGTCGGCCAGCACGAGCCGGGCCAGTGCGATCTGCTGGGCCTGGGCCGGGGTGAGCACCAGCCCGCCCGAGCCGACCTCGGTGTCCAGCCCGGCGTCGAGGGCGCGCGCCCATCCGTCGGCGTCCACCGCGCCGAGGGCCGCCCACAGCTCGGCGTCGACCGCGTCGCCGGCGTCCTGCCCGGGCGAGGGCAGTCGGGCGTGGGGGAGCGCGAGCAGCAGGTTGTCCCGCAGGGAACCGACGAAGACGTGGTGTTCCTGGTTGACGAGAGCGACGTGTTCGCGGACGCGTTCGGCGGGCATCCGGGACAGTTCGGCGCCGCCGAGGGTGATCCGGCCGTCCCGGGGCGCGTAGATACCGGCGAGCAGCCGGCCGAGGGTGGACTTGCCCGCCCCCGAGGGGCCGACCAGGGCCAGCCGGGTGCCGGGCGCGACCTCCAGGGACACCTTGCGCAGCACGTCGACGCCCTCGACGTAACCGAAGTGCACCCGGTCCGCGTGCACGTCCCGTCCTTCGGGCGCCAGGGTGTCCTCACCGGCGTCCGGCTCGATGTCGCGCACGCCCACCAGCCGGGCCAGCGACACCTGGGCCACCTGGAGCTCGTCGTACCAGCGCAGGATCAGGCCGACCGGGTCGATGAGCATCTGGGCGATCAGCGCGCCCGTCGTGAGCTGGCCGACCCCGAGCCAGCCGTGCAGCACGAGGACACCGCCGACCATGAGGACCGAGGCGAGGACGGTCACATGGGTCACGTTGATGACCGGGAAGAGCACCGAGCGCAGCCACAGGGTGTAGCGCTCCCACGCGGTCCACTCCTGCACCCGGCGGTCCGACAGGGCGACGCGGCGGCCGCCGAGCCGGTGTGCCTCGACGGTGCGCCCGGCGTCCACGGTCTCCGCGAGGGCCGCGGCGACGGCGGCGTAGCCGGCGGCCTCGGAGCGGTAGGCGGACGGTGCCCGGCGGAAGTACCAACGGCAGCCGATCACCAGCAGGGGCAGGGCCAGCAGCACCGCCCCGGCCAGCGGCGGCGCCGTGACGACCAGGCCGCCCAGGAGCAGGCCCACCCACACCACGCCGATGGCGAGTTGGGGTACGGCCTCGCGCATGGCGTTGCCGAGCCGGTCGATGTCGGTCGTGATCCGGGACAGGAGGTCGCCCGTCCCGGCCCGCTCCAGGACACCCGGGGGCAGACCGACCGACCGCACGAGGAAGTCCTCGCGCAGGTCGGCCAGCATCCGTTCGCCGAGGGTCGCCCCGCGCAGACGCACCTCCCGTACGAATACCGCCTGGACGCCGAGGGCGAGCACGAACAGGGTGACGGTGAGCCCGAGATGGAGCTCACGCGCCCCGTCCGACACACGCTCCACGAGTCCGCCCAGCAGGTAGGGGCCCACCATGGAGGCGATCACGGAAACGGTGTTGACGGTGATCAGGAGGAGGAAGGCGCGGCGGTGCCGCCTGAACAGCTCGGCCACGTAGGCGCGTACGGTAGCGGAGGCTCCGACGGGCAGGGTGTTCGCGGTCGTCGGGGCCGCCGGGTCGTACGCCGGTGGTGCCACGCCGATCATGCCTTCTCCTCGATCTCTTCCAGTGCGCCGATCCGGCGCACAGCGTCCCGGCGCACTCCGTCCCGGCCGCCCGTCCCGCCGAGACAGTCCACGTCGTCCATGTCGTTGACGTCGTCCAAGTCGTCCATCGCGTCCAGGTCTTCGAGGTCGTCCAGGTCCTGGAGGTCGTCGAGGACCTCGTGCAGTGGTGTCCCCGCGACCGGCGCGGCGGAGCCTGCCTCCTCGTCGGTCTCGCGGGTCACCACCGCCCGGTACCGGGGCTCGTCGCGCACCAGCTCGCGATGGGTGCCGACCGCTGCGACCGCGCCGTCGTGGACGAGGACGACCCCGTCGGCGCGGTCCAGCAGCAGCGGGGAGGAGGTGAGGACCACGGTGGTGCGGCCCGCCCGGAGTTCCTTCACGCCCTCGGCGATCCGGGCCTCCGTGTGCGAGTCGACGGCGGAGGTCGGCTCGTCCAGGACGAGGACCTCGGGGTCGGTGAACAGCGAGCGGGCCAGGGCGAGCCGCTGGCGCTGGCCGCCGGACAGGGACCGCCCCCGCTCGGTGATCCGGGCGTCCAGCGGGTCCTCGGCCTCCAGCGATCCCTGCACGAGCGCCGCGAGCACGTCCGCGCACTGTGCGGCGGCCAGCGCCGACCCCGCCTCGACATCGCCCGAGGCGGGCACGTCCAGCAGGTCCCGCAGCGAGCCGGACAGCAGCACCGGGTCCTTGTCCTGCACGAGCACGGCCGCACGCGCGGAGTCGAGGGGCAACTCGTCCAGCGGGACGCCGCCCAGCAGGACCGGTGTGCCCCGCTCCGGGGGGTGCCCGCCGAGCCGCTCGGCCAGCCGTCCCGCCGCGTCGGGGTCGCCGCACACCACGGCGGTGAACTGTCCGGCGGGGGCCAGCAGACCGGTGCCGGGGTCGTAGAGATCGCCCGAGGGGAGGTCCGCGGTGCGCGACCCGCCGGTGTCCGTGACCCGCTCCAGCGCGAGCACTCCGGCGGCGCGCCTGGCCGAGGGACGAGAGAAGGAGTACGCCATCGCGATCTCCTCGAAGTGGCGCAGCGGATAGGTGAGGACCATGACGGAGCTGTAGACGGTGACCAGTTCACCGACGCTGATGCCGCCCTGCCGGGCCAGCTGCACGCCGTACCAGACGACCGTGATCAGCAGCAGACCCGGCAGCAGCACCTGGATCGCGGAGATCAGGGACCACATGCGGGCGCTGCGCACAGCGGCGTGGCGGACGTCCTGGGAGGCACGGCGGTAGCGGTCGAGGAAGAGCTCCTCGCCTCCTATGCCACGCAGGACGCGCAGCCCGGCGACCGTGTCCGAGGCCAGCTCGGTGGCGCGGCCCGACTTCTCGCGCTGGAGGTCGGCCCGCCGGGTCGCGCGGGGCAGCAGCGGCAGCACGGCGAGTGCCAGGACGGGCAGGCCCACGGCGACGACCGCCCCCAGGGCCGGCTGGTAGACCACGAGGGCCACGCACACCAGCACGATGGTCACCGCCGCCGCGGTGAACCGGGAGACGGCCTCCACGAACCAGCCGATCTTCTCCACGTCCCCGGTGGAGACGGCGACGACCTCGCCGGCGGCGACCCGCCGGGTCAGCGCCGGGCCGAGCTGGGCGGCCTTGCGGGCCAGCAGTTGCTGTACCCGGGCGGCCGCCGTGATCCAGTTGGTGACCGCGGCCCGGTGCAGGAAGGTGTCGCCGACGGCGTTGCCGGCGCAGCACACCGCGAGCAGGCCGCCCGCGCGCGCCAGGTCCGCTCCCGAGCGGTCCACGGCCGCCTGGACGGCGAGACCGACGCAGAACGGCAGCGCCGAGACGGATCCGAAGTGCAGCAGTCCCCAGGCCAGCGCCTGGAGTTGTCCGCCCAGCTGGTTGCGGCCGAGCCACCACAGGAATCGGGCACCTGAGCGCGCGTCCGGCACGCCCGGGTCGGGATACGGAAGGTCTTGGATCTGCATGGCATCCCAGTGGCTCGTGTCAGGGGGGCGGGAGGAGGCGCGGAGCGCGGCAGCAAACCGTGAAAGGTTCGCGTCGCGCCGTGGTCGAAAGCAAACGGTTTTCCTCGGCACGGCACACAATCGGAAGCTTCCTGGCAGCCCGTCACGGGCCCCTGCACACCACCTTTCCCGGGCCGATTGTCCGGAACACGGCTCGGCGCGCGGTCACTTGGTGCGACCATCTCGTCATGCACGGTGACTACAGAGGGTGCGCTCCGGCCCGCAGCCCTTTTCTCCGGATGTCCGGAGTCCTCGCGGCGAGGATTTCTCCGGTCCTCGCGCTGCTGACGGCCCTGGTGCTGGTGTCCGCGTGCGGCGGCACACGCCACGCCGGCGCCGGGGGCGCGGAGCCCCGGAGCGGAACCACCTCCACCGGCCGGGCATCCACCGGCACGGCCTCCACCCACCCGGCCTCCGCCCACCCGGCCTCCGCCCACCCGGCCTCCGCCCACCCGGCCTCCGCGGGCCCGGCCGGAGCGCGCCCCGCTGTGACCTTTTCGTCCCACATCCCGGGCGTGGGCGACCGCTTGCGGCGGCGGATCCCGACCGGGTCCCGTCAGGTCGTGGCGGTGTACGGCGAGGGCCGCGACTCGGCCGAAGCCACCGTCGTGCTGTACACGTGGCGCGGCTCGGGTTGGGAGGGCGGCCGTGGTTGGGCCGCGCACAACGGGAAGAAGGGCTGGACGGTCGACCATCGCGAGGGCGACCGGCGCAGTCCGGTCGGCGTGTTCACCCTCACCGACGCGGGCGGTGTGCTCGCGGACCCCGGGTCCAGGCTTCCGTACACGCGGTCGGCGGCGTTCGCCGCTCCCCGCCGCTGGGCCAGGGCGTACTGGCACGACTTCGACTACGTGATCGCCATCGACTACAACCGTGTCAAGGGCACCCCGCCGAACGACCCGACCCGCCCCGAGGGCCCGTCGAAGGGTGGCGGGATCTGGCTGCACATGGACCACGGCAGCGGTACGTCGGCCTGTGTCAGTTTGTCCGAAACCGCGATGAGGCACCTGCTGCGCACCCTCGATCCCGCCCTGCGCCCGGTGGTGGTGATGGGGGACCGGGCCGCCCTCAAGTCCTGGTGAGACCAGCGGTGTTGCGGATGCTTCCGGGGAGAGGCCTCATTGCGGAAAGGGCTGTCTTTCCGTAGAACACCGCCATGACCAGACGGATCATCATGTCCATGCTCGCCGGAGCGACCCTGCTGGCGAGCACTCTCCTCGGAAGCGCTCCGGCGCAGGCCACCGGCATCAGGACGCCTCTTCGGAACGCCCACGCTCAGGCCCCGGCCCGCCCCGCCAACGCCCAGACCCCGTCCGAGGACGTGCGGACCCGATCCGCGGGCGTCCCGGCCGAGTTCGGGTCCGACTGGCACGATCCCCTCACCGCCGCCCCACCGGTCACCAGGCCCGGCGGAAGATCCTGCCAAGTCACCCTGGCACAGGCCCGGTTCCGCGACTTCACCCCATATCGAGGGGCCTACGCACCGCCGGAGGGCTGCGGTGACCGCTGGAGCAGGGTCGTGCTGCGACTGGAGGGCAAGGTCAAGGGCCGCCAGTTCGACCGGCTCGGCTATGTGCACGTCGGCGGGGTGGAGGTCTTCCGCACGTCGACGCCGGAGCCCTCGCCCGACGGCATCGAGTGGTCCGTGGAGAAGGACGTCACCCGCTACAGCGACACGTTCCGGCGCGGCCAGGACGTCGAGATGCTCATCGGGAACGTCGTCGACGACACGTACACGGGAGTCATCGACGTCAAGGTCACCCTGACGTTCTACCCGGGCGGACCCGACGCGGCGCGCACCCCCGACCGCGTCCTCACGCTCGCGGACGGAACCGGCGGCGCGACCCTCACCACCCCGCGCAACAGCGAGCGCATCGTCGCCGAGGTGTACGCCACCGGGTCGGGCGGCGGCTGCGAGGAGTACTGGTACCTGGCGGTGCCGGACTCCGCGCCGTACTCCTGCCAGGCCGACGGCGGGCCCTACCGCGAGGTGCAGATCACGGTCGACGGTCAACTCGCCGGCATCGCCGCGCCGTTCCCGACCGTGTGGACCGGCGGCTGGTCCAATCCCTTCCTCTGGTACGTCGTCCCGGCCCCGCGCGCCTTCGACGTCAAGCCGATCACCTACGACCTGACGCCCTTCGCCGGAATCCTCGACGACGGCCGGCCGCACCGCGTGGAGGTGTCCGTCGTCGGCGTCCCGCAGGGGCAGAGCGGCTGGAGCACTCCCGTCAACGTGCTCGTCTGGCAGGACGCGAAGCGCGCCCACGTCACCGGCGGCCTCACCACGCACCGGGTCGGCGACCTCACCAACTCCTCGACGTATACACCTGGTTCGGAGCGGCGGGTGGACACCGAGGGCGGTCATCGGTTCACGGTCGCCGGTTACGTCGACACCTCGCACGGCAGGGTGACGACGACGGTCGGCCGGACGCTCCGCAACAGGTCCGCGCACCGCTGGACCGACGGTGAGACCACGGACGGCCTCGACGCCGTCTGGACGGACGACGAATGGGTGAGCGTCGACGGGCACGGGCCGGCGCGCACGACCCGGACGCACCGGACGTACACCATGGACGGCACGACCACGATCGGTGCGGACGACCGGCTGCGCACGGTACTGGGCCTCGGCGACCGTGCCACCGTCACCGAGGCGCGTGGCGGCCGTCGGACCGCGTGGTCGCGACTCGACGACACCTACACGGGAGACGCGACGTTCACCGTGAACGTGCCGCGGGACCAGCGGCACGCGGTGGCCACGACGAGTGAGCGCTACCGGTCGTACGGCTCGCAGGGCTGCTACGACCGGTCCCTGACGACGGTTCAGGGAGTGCTGACCGAGGATCGCGTCCGCTGCTGAGGCGTGTGGTGTGCGTTGCGGCGCCGGAAGGGGAGGAACCGCCGTTCGTCCCGGCCCAGTTGATCAACGAGCCCCCGACGCCCCGCCCCTCAGCACCGCCGCCCCCGCTCGGGTGCCCCCTCGACCAGTGTGTCCAGCAGGCTGCCGAGCATCTCGCGCTGCTCGTCGGTGAGGGGGGCGAGGATCTCCTCCGCGGCGGCCCGGCGTGCGCCGCGCAGCTCTCGCAGGGCCTCGTGCCCGTCGTCCGTGAGCTCGATGCGGATCACCCGGCGGTTGGTCGGATCGGGGACCCGGCGTGCCTTGCCGCTCGCCTCCAGGCCGTCGACCAGAGTCGTCACGGCGCGCGGCACCACGTCCAGGCGCTCGGCGAGGTCGGCCATCCGGGGCGGCGCGTCACAGTGCGCCAGGGTGCGCAGGAGGCGGGCCTGGGCCGGGGTGACGCCCAGGCCGCGCTGCTCCAGATGATGCTTCTGGATGCGGTGCACCCGACGGGTGAGCCGCAGCAGCCGTTCGGCGAGCAGGCCGTCGGAATCGGGGGAGCTCATACGGGAACAATATCAGGAGCTGGTTCATTGTGAGTATAGGTAACAATGAGCTATGCTCCCGTTCATCCTCGCCCTCTACCACCCGTAGGAGCCATGCCCCGCGACGACATCAACTGGACCCCGTCTCCCGGCACCTCGACCGACCAGCCTCGGCAGGTGCGCCGCATCCTGAAGCTCTTCAAGCCCTACCGCGCCAAGCTCACCGTCGTCGGCCTGCTGGTCGGCGCCTCGTCCCTGGTCACCGTGGCGACCCCGTTCCTCCTGAGGGAGACCCTCGACGTCGCCATTCCGCAGGGACGCACCGGTCTGCTCAGTCTGCTGGCCCTCGGCATGATCGTCAGCGCCGTCCTGACCAGCGTGTTCGGTGTGCTGCAGACCCTCATCTCCACCACGGTCGGCCAGCGCGTCATGCACGATCTGCGCACCGCCGTCTACGGCCGGCTGCAACGCATGTCGCTCGCCTTCTTCACCCGCACCCGTACCGGTGAGGTGCAGTCCCGCATCGCCAACGACATCGGCGGCATGCAGGCGACCGTCACCTCGACGGCCACCTCCCTGGTCTCCAACGTCACCAGCGTGGTCGCCACGATCATCGCGATGCTTGCCCTGGACTGGCGTCTGACCGTGGTCTCGCTGCTCCTGCTGCCGGCGTTCGTGTGGATCAGCCGCCGCGTCGGCAACGAGCGCAAGAAGATCACCACCCAGCGCCAGAAGCAGATGGCGGCGATGGCGGCGACGGTCACCGAGTCGCTCTCCGTCAGCGGCATCCTGCTCGGCCGCACCATGGGCCGCTCGGACTCGCTCACGCGGTCCTTCTCCGAGGAGTCGGAGGGCCTGGTCGACCTGGAGGTGCGCTCGAACATGGCCGGCCGCTGGCGGATGGCCGTGATCACCGTCGTGATGGCCGCCATGCCGGCCGTCATCTACTGGACCGCGGGACTCGCGCTCCAGATGGGCGGCCCGGATGTCTCGATCGGCACCATCGTGGCCTTCGTCTCGCTCCAGCAGGGCCTGTTCCGCCCGGCCGTCAGCCTGCTGTCGACCGGCGTCCAGATCCAGACCTCGCTCGCGCTCTTCCAGCGCATCTTCGAGTACCTGGACCTGCCCGTCGACATCACCGAACGGGAGCGGCCCGTCCACCTCGACCAGGTCAAGGGCGAGGTCCGCTTCGAGAACGTCGAGTTCCACTACGACGACAAGAGCGGCCCGATCCTCGACGGCGTCGACATCGACGTACCGGCGGGCTCCGGCCTCGCGGTCGTCGGCCCGACCGGCGCCGGCAAGTCGACGCTCGGCTATCTCGTGCCGCGGCTGTACGACGTGACCGGGGGACGCGTGACCCTCGACGGGGTCGACGTGCGCGACCTCGACTTCGACACGCTCGCCCGCGCGGTCGGCGTCGTCTCCCAGGAGACGTACCTCTTCCACGCCTCGATCGCCGAGAACCTGCGTTTCGCCAAGCCGGACGCCACCGACGAGGAGCTGTGGGAGGCGGCGAAGGCGGCCCAGATACACGAACACATCGTCTCCCTGCCCGACGGTTACGACACCGTCGTCGGCGAGCGCGGCCACCGGTTCTCCGGCGGCGAGAAGCAGCGCCTGGCGATCGCCCGCACGATCCTGCGTGATCCGCCGGTGCTGATCCTGGACGAGGCGACCAGCGCCCTGGACACGCGTACGGAGGTCGCCGTGCAGGAGGCCATCGACGCGCTGTCCGCCGACCGGACCACCCTCACCATCGCGCACCGTCTGTCCACCGTCCGCGACGCCGACCAGATCGTGGTCCTCGACGCCGGGCGGGTGGCCGAACGGGGCACGCACGAGGAACTGCTGGAGCAGGACGGCCGGTACGCGGCCCTGGTCCGCAGGGACTCCCGGCTGGAACCGACAAGCTGACGATATGCCGGGTTTGAGATGATATGCGGGTTACCGTGCCCCCATGCAGATCAACATTCCGCCACGGAAGACCACCCGACTGACACGGCGGGGCCGGCTCGCTCTCATCGCGACCGGAGCCGTCGTGGCCGGCACCGCCGTGGCGGTGCCGCTGCTCAGCGTCGACAGCGACCGGGAGGCCAGGCCCGCCGCGCTCGTGATCCCCGAGGGGTGGCGTGCGGGCCAGGTCTACGAAGCCGTGGACAAGGCACTCGCCCTGCCCGCCGGCACCACGGAGAAGTCACTCCCGAGAGCCGCGCTGAAACTGCCGAACGACGCCGAGGGAAACCCCGAGGGCTACCTGTTCCCGGCGACCTATCCCCTTGCCGACAAGGCGACTCCCGAGTCCCTGCTGTCGTACATGGTCGAGACCGCCAACAAGAAGTTCAACGGCGCCCCGGTCGCCGCCGGCGCGCAGCACAACGCGATGAACGTCTACCAGGCGGTCACCATCGCGAGCATCGTGCAGGCCGAGGCCGCCACCAAGGCCGACATGAGCAAGGTGGCCCGGGTCGTCTTCAACCGGCTGGAGCGGGGCATGCCGCTGCAGATGGACTCCACCATCAACTACGCGCTGAGCCGGGCCACGCTGAAGACGACGGCTCACGACACCCGGATCGAGAGCCCCTACAACTCCTACCAGCGCATGGGGCTGCCACCGACGCCGATCGACAACCCGGGCGAGGAGGCCATGCGCGCCACGATCGATCCGGCTCCGGGCGACTGGCTGTACTTCGTCACGGTCAAACCGGGCGACACGCGCTTCACGGCGAGCTACGAGGAGCACCGGCGCAACGTCGCCGAGTTCAACGCCCACCAGAAGAACCCGCACCCGACGAAGTGACCCGCCGGGGGCGTCACGCGGCGGCCGGCTCCCCGGCGGACCCCAGCAGCCCTCTGATGTCCCGGACGGCGGCGCGGCCCGCGCGGTTGGCGCCGACGGTGCTGGCCGAGGGGCCGTAGCCCACCAGGTGGACGCGCGGATCGGCGCTGGCGCGGGTCCCCTCCACGCGGATGCCGCCGCCCGGCTCGCGCAGCCGCAGGGGCGCGAGGTGGTCGACGGCGGCGCGGAACCCGGTCGCCCACAGCAGGACGTCGGCTTCCACCCGCCGGCCGTCGTTCCACTCCACGCCGTCGGGAGTGATCCGGTCGAACATCGGAAGCCGGTCGAGGACCCCGTCCCGGAGCCCCTGCCGTACGGCGTCGTTGAGGGGCAGGCCGGTGACCGAGACCACGCTCCTGGGCGGCAGCCCCTGCCGTACCCGTTCCTCCACCAGGGCCACGGCGGCCCGGCCGGCCCCCTCGTCGAAGGGGCCCTCGCGGAAGACGGGCGGCCGCCGGGTGACCCAGGTGGTGGCGGCCGCGTAGGGGGCGAGCTCCAGCAGGTGCTGGGTGCCGGACGCGCCCCCGCCCACCACGACCACCCGCTGTCCCGCGAACTCCTCGGGTCCCGGGTACCGCGCGGTGTGCAACTGCCGTCCGCGGAAGGTCTCCTGCCCGGAGTAGCGCGGCCAGAACGGCCGGTCCCAGGTCCCGGTCGCGTTGATCAGGGCCCGCGTCGACCAGTTCCCCGCGGAGGTCTCCACGAGCAGTCGGCCGGCGGACCCCTCGCGGACCGCCCGGACGTCCACCGGCCGGCGGACGCGCAGGTCGAAGGCGCGCTCGTAGGCGGCGAAGTACTCCGTGATGATCTCGGCGGACGGCCGCGCGGGATCGGCGCCGGTGAGTTCCATGCCGGGCAGGGCATGCATCCCGTGCACTCTGCCGTACGTCAGCGAGGGCCACCGGAACTGCCAGGCGCCGCCGGGGCCGGGGGAGTGGTCGAGCACCACGAAGTCGCGGTCCGGTTCGAACCCGGTGCGCCGCAGGTGGTGTGCGGCGGCCAGTCCGGCCTGTCCGGCGCCGATGACGACCACTTCGACCTCATGCGCATTGTTCACCTTTCCACCAACCGCTCCGGCGGCGCGGATCTTCCCGCACGCGGGAAGATCGGCGGTGTGGAATCCGGCGTGTGGGTGAGGATGGAGTCATGCCAGACGCCTTCACCACCCGAGTCCTGAACGTGGCGACCGGCTCCGCGGAGCAGGTCGTCGATCTCACCCGTGACTGCGCGGAGTTCCTGCGGGATGCGGCGGCCGGCCGCGACGGCCTGCTGAACGTCTTCGTCCCCCACGCCACCGCCGGCATCGCGGTCCTGGAGACCGGCGCGGGCAGCGACGAGGACCTCCTCGCCACCCTGCACACCCTGCTGCCCGCAGACGACCGCTGGCAGCACCGGCACGGCAGCCCCGGTCACGGCCGCGACCACGTCCTCCCCGCGATCGTGCCGCCGCACGCGACGCTGCCGGTGCTGGGCGGCCGGCTGGAGCTGGGGACCTGGCAGTCGGTGTGCCTGGTGGACACGAACAAGGACAATCCGAACCGGCAGGTACGCCTGAGCTTCCTGGGGTGAGCGGATCGCCGCGCGGCGGCGACGGGACCGGGACCGCGTACTGATCGCGGCGAGTGACCCGGCTCTCATGGCACGGCACCGGCATAGTCGAGACCATGGTGTTTCTCACCGGCAGGCCGAAGGGATCGGGAATGCTCCGCAAGGTACTGGTCGCCAACCGTGGCGAGATCGCGATTCGTGCGTTCCGTGCCGGATACGAGGTCGGCGCGCGGACCGTCGCCGTCTTCCCGCACGAGGACCGCAACTCGCTGCACCGCCTGAAGGCGGACGAGGCCTACGAGATCGGTGAACCGGGACACCCCGTCCGGGCGTACCTCTCCGTCGAGGAGATCATGCGCGCGGCCCGGCAGGCGGGCGCCGACGCCGTCTACCCCGGCTACGGCTTCCTGTCCGAGAACCCCGAGCTGGCCCGCGCGTGCGAGGAGGCCGGCATCACCTTCGTCGGGCCGAGCGCGCACATCCTGGAACTGACCGGCAACAAGGCGCGCGCGGTGGCCGCCGCCCGCGCGGCCGGTGTGCCGGTTCTGGGCTCCTCGGCCCCCTCCAGTGACGTGGACGAACTGCTGCGAGCCGCCGGGGACGTCGGGTTCCCCCTGTTCGTGAAGGCGGTCGCCGGCGGCGGAGGGCGCGGAATGCGCCGCGTGGAGGACCCCGCGACGCTGCGCGAGTCGATCGAGGCGGCCGCGCGCGAGGCGGCGTCCGCGTTCGGCGACGCCACGGTCTTCCTGGAGAAGGCCGTCGTCGAGCCCCGGCACATCGAGGTGCAGATCCTCGCCGACGGCGACGGCAACGTGATCCACCTCTTCGAACGCGACTGCTCCGTGCAGCGCCGCCACCAGAAGGTCATCGAGCTGGCGCCCGCGCCGAACCTCGACCCGGCCCTGCGTGAGCAGATCTGCGCCGACGCCGTACGGTTCGCGCGGGAGATCGGCTACCGCAACGCGGGCACCGTGGAGTTCCTGCTGGACCGCGACGGCAACCACGTCTTCATCGAGATGAACCCGCGCATCCAGGTCGAGCACACCGTGACCGAGGAGGTCACCGACGTCGACCTCGTACAGGCACAGCTGCGCATCGCGGCCGGTGAGACCCTCGCCGACCTCGGCCTCTCCCAGGAGACCGTGAAGCTGCACGGTGCCGCGCTGCAGTGCCGGATCACCACCGAGGACCCGGCCAACGGCTTCCGCCCCGACACCGGCCGGATCAGCGCCTACCGCTCGCCCGGCGGCTCCGGCATCCGGCTCGACGGCGGCACCACCCACGCCGGCACCGAGATCAGCGCCCACTTCGACTCGATGCTGGTCAAACTCACCTGCCGAGGGCGGGACTTCACCACCGCGGTCAACCGCGCCCGGCGTGCCGTGGCCGAGTTCCGCATCCGCGGCGTCGCCACCAACATCCCGTTCCTGCAGGCCGTCCTCGACGACGCCGACTTCCAGGCGGGCCGGGTCACCACGTCGTTCATCGAGCGGCGGCCGCACCTGCTCACCGCCCGCCACTCCGCGGACCGCGGCACCAAGCTGCTCACCTACCTGGCCGACGTGACGGTCAACAAGCCGCACGGCGAGCGGCCCGACCTGATCCACCCCGTGTCGAAGCTGAAGCCGCTGCCGGCCTTGGAGCCGCCCGCCGGTTCCAAACAGAGGCTCACCGAACTCGGCCCCGAGGGGTTCGCCCGCTGGCTGCGCGAGTCGCCGGGCGTCGGCGTCACCGACACCACCTTCCGCGACGCCCACCAGTCGCTGCTCGCCACCCGGGTGCGGACCAGGGACATGCTCGCCGTGGCCCCGACGGTGGCCCGGACCCTGCCCCAGCTGCTGTCCCTGGAGTGCTGGGGCGGTGCCACCTACGACGTGGCGCTGCGCTTCCTCGCCGAGGACCCCTGGGAGCGGCTGGCCGCACTGCGCGCCGCCGTACCGAACATCTGCCTGCAGATGCTGCTGCGCGGCCGCAACACCGTGGGTTACACGCCGTACCCGACGGAGGTCACCGACGCCTTCGTGCAGGAGGCCGCGGACACCGGCATCGACATCTTCCGGATCTTCGACGCGCTCAACGACGTCGGGCAGATGCGGCCCGCCATCGACGCGGTGCGGGAGACCGGGACGGCCGTCGCCGAGGTCGCCCTGTGCTACACCTCCGACCTGTCCGACCCGGCCGAGCGGCTGTACACGCTCGACTACTACCTCCGGCTGGCCGAGCAGATCGTGGACGCCGGGGCGCACGTCCTGGCCGTCAAGGACATGGCGGGGCTGCTGCGGGCACCGGCCGCGGCGACACTGGTGTCGGCCCTGCGCCGCGAGTTCGACCTGCCGGTGCACATCCACACCCACGACACGACGGGCGGTCAGCTCGCCACCTACCTGGCCGCGATCCAGGCCGGCGCGAACGCCGTGGACGGTGCGGTGGCGTCCATGGCGGGCACCACCTCGCAGCCTTCCCTGTCGGCGATCGTCGCCGCGACCGACCACACCGAGCGGCCCACCGGCCTCGACCTCAGGGCGGTCGGCGACCTGGAGCCGTACTGGGAGAGCGTCCGCCGGATCTACGCGCCGTTCGAGGCGGGCCTCGCCTCGCCGACGGGACGCGTCTACGACCACGAGATCCCCGGCGGCCAGCTCTCCAACCTGCGCACCCAGGCGGTGGCGCTCGGGCTCGGCGACCGCTTCGAGGACATCGAGGCGATGTACGCCGCCGCCGACCGCATCCTGGGCCACCTGGTGAAGGTCACCCCCTCCTCGAAGGTCGTCGGCGACCTCGCCCTGCACCTGGTGGGCTCAGGGACGACGCCCGAGGACTTCGAGGCGGCGCCGGACCGGTTCGACATCCCCGACTCCGTGATCGGCTTCCTGCGCGGTGAGCTGGGCACCCCGCCCGGAGGCTGGCCGGAGCCGTTCCGCACCAGGGCGCTGGAGGGCCGCGCCGCGGCCAGGCCGGTGCCGGAGCTGAGCGAGGAAGACCGCACCGGACTGGAGAAGGACCGGCGCGCCACCCTCAACCGGCTGCTGTTCCCCGGTCCGACGCGGGACTTCGAGACCCACCGGCAGAGCTACGGCGACACCAGCGTGCTGGACAGCAAGGACTTCTTCTACGGTCTGCGGCCGGGCAACGAGTACACCGTCGACCTCGAACCGGGAGTGCGCCTGCTGATCGGCCTCGAAGCCGTCGGTGAGGCCGACGAACGCGGTATGCGTACCGTGATGTCCACCCTGAACGGCCAGCTCCGGCCGATCCAGGTCCGCGACGCCAAGGCGTCCGCCGACGTGCCCGCGACGGAGAAGGCCGACCGCTCCAACGCCGGCCATGTGGCCGCCCCGTTCGCCGGGGTGGTGACGCTGGCGGTCGCCGAGGGCGACGAGGTGGCGGCCGGTGCGATGGTGGCCACCATCGAGGCGATGAAGATGGAGGCGGCGATCACCGCCCCGAAGGCGGGGCGCGTGTCCAGGCTGGCCATCACCCGCATCCAGCAGGTGGAGGGCGGGGACCTGCTCGTCGAGATCGGCTGAGATCCCGCGGCTCCGGCCGCCGCCGGAAGGGCGCCGCCGATTCCCGGCCAACGCCCACGACATGGTCCGCCACCTCGCCCGCGAGGTGGCCGGCACCGAACCCGGCGGCGACCCGGCCGCCCGTTCCTGCGCGACGGGCAGGGCCACCGGCCGGTGCACGGCGCCCAGGCCAAGTTCGCCAAGGACCCGCACTGGAGGGACCTCGTCCTGTTCTACGAGTACTTCCACGGCGACGACGGCAGCGGTCTCGGCGCCTCCCACCAGACCGGCTGGAGCGGACTGGCCGCGGTCACCGCGACCCTGTTCCACCAGGTCGACTCCGCGGACTGGGGCGCGCTGCGGGAGGAACTTCTGTCATGACGGTCGTCCACGAGATCAACACCCTCGTCTGGCTGGGCGAGTTGACCGTCCGCTACGGGCGCCGGATCACGCTCGGTGAGGTGCCGGGCGAGGTCTGGGACGAGGTGGCCCGGCCGGGCGTCGACACCGTCTGGCTGATGGGGGTCTGGGAGCGGAGCCCGGCCGGGCTGCGGATCGCGTTGCGTGAGGAGGGCCTCATGGCGTCCTTCCGCGAGGCGCTGCCCGACGTCACCGAGGCGGACGTCGCCGGCTCCCCGTACTGCGTGCGCGCCTACGTGGTCGACGCGTCCCTCGGCGGGACGGCCGGGCTGGCCGCGGCGCGCGCCGAACTCGCGGCGCGCGGGCTGCGGTTGATCCTGGATCACGTCCCCAACCACGTGGCCCCCGACCACCTGTGGACCGCCCGGTACCCGGACCGGCTGATCCGGGGCGGCGCCGACGACCTGGCGCGTGATCCGGACGCCTTCGTCGAGGCGAGCGGACACGTCTACGCCCGGGGCCGCGACCCCTACTTCCCGCCCTGGCCCGACGTGGTCCAGCTGAACGCCTTCAGCGAGGAATTGCGCGAGGCGACGGTGGAGACGCTGGTGTCCGTGGGCGACCAGGCGGACGGCGTGCGCTGCGACATGGCGATGCTGATGATGAACGACGTCTTCGCCAGGACGTGGGGGGAGCGGGCGGGCCCACCGCCCGCCGAGGACTTCTGGCCGCGGGTGATCGAGCGAGTCCGCGAGCGCCATCCGGATTTCCTGTTCGTCGCGGAGGCGTACTGGGACCTCGAAGGGGCGCTGCTCCAGCAGGGCTTCGACCACTGCTACGACAAGCGGCTGTACGACCGGCTGCTGCACGAGGACGCCGATTCCGTCCGCGCCCATCTGCGGGCCGACCCGGCCTACCAGCGAGGGCTCGTCCGCTTCGTCGAGAACCACGACGAGCCGCGGGCCGCCGCCGTCCTGCCCGGGGAGCGGGGCCGGGCCGCGGCCGTGGTCGTCGCGACCCTCCCCGGGGCGACGCTGTGGCACGAGGGCCAGTTCGAGGGCCGCCGGACGCGGACACCGGTGTTCCTCGCGCGCGGCCCCCGCGAGCCGGTCGACGAACCGCTGCGCGCGTTCTACGGCCGTCTGCTCCCGGCCGCGGCCACCGCACGCCGGGGGGTGTGGCGGCCCCTCGCCCCGGTGGGCCGGCCCGACAACGACACCCACCGGGGTGTGCTGGCCTGGACCTGGACGCACGCGGACGCCCGCCATCTGGTCGTCGTGAACCAGTCCGACCGCCCGGCCCAGGCGCGGCTGCCCCTCCCGTGGGAGGACCTGCGCGGGCTCCGGCACCGCCTGAGTGACCTGCTCGGCGACCGGACGTACGACCGGGCGGGCGACGAGCTGTGCGACCCGGGCCTGTTCGTCGCGCTGGACCCCTGGGAGGGGCAGGTCTTCGCCGTGTCCGTCACGGGCGGGGAGACCGGCTGAGGTGGGGGCGGGCCGGGGCGGCGGCGCTCAGCGCCCGGTCGCTCCGGCCCGCAGGCCGTCCATGATCAGGTCCAGCAGCCGGGCGGCCCGCGGCTGCCAGTCGCCGCGGGGGTCGAGCTGCCACAGGCCGCCGATCGCGAGGAAGAAGTCGTCCGCGCTCACACCCGGGCGGACGGTGCCCGCCTCCTCGGCGGCCCGCAGCAGAAGTTCGGCCGCCGAGGTCACCGGGGCGTTGCCGGGTTTCTCCGGCGTCCCGGGTGCGCTGGTGGCCTGGCGGATCGCGTCCGCCAGGCCGGCCTTGGCCATGGCGAACTGGGCGAGCCGGTCCATCCAGTCGCGCAGGGCCCGGTCCGGTTCGTGGGTCTCCAGCAGCTTTGGCGCCGCGTCGGCGACCTGCTGCATCTCGTGGCGGTAGATCTCCAGCACGAGCGACTCGCGGTTGGGGAAGTTGCGGTAGAACGTGCCCTGTCCCACGCCCGCCTTCTTGGCGATGACGCTGAGCGGCGCGTCCGCGGAGCGGGTCAGTTCGGCCAGCGCGACGTCCAGGATGCGCTCGCGGTTGCGTTGCGCGTCCGAGCGCAGAGGCCCGTCCTTCTTCTGCTCCACTCGTCCTCCTCACGGGCTCGCGGCCGAAACCCGTTCTTGCTAACCGGACAGTTGTCCACTACGTTCTACCGGTAACGGACAGCTGTCCGGTTGAGTCCACTCTAGCGTCGGTGCCCCGCGCGGAGCACTCCACCTTCCTCCCGAACCGTCCGGCGGCCGGAGCGTCCTCCGGCGGCGCCCCCGAACCCGCGATACGCGAAAGAAGGCTGATCATGACCACAGCCCCTCCATCGACGTACAGCGCCATCACCCTGAACGTCAACGGCGAGAAGCACGCTCTGACCGTCGACCACCGCACCACCCTGCTCGACGCCCTGCGCGAGCGCCTCGACCTGACCGGCACCAAGAAGGGCTGCGACCAGGGCCAGTGCGGCGCCTGCACCGTCCTGCTCGACGGCCGCCGGGCCGTGTCCTGCCTCCAGCTCGCCGTGGCGGCCGAGGGACGCGAGATCACCACCATCGAAGGCATGGCCGAGGGCGACCGACTGCACCCCGTGCAACAGGCGTTCCTCGACCTCGACGGCTACCAGTGCGGCTACTGCACACCCGGCCAGATCTGTTCGGCCGTCGCCGTGATCGAGGAACACGCGGCGGGCTGGCCGAGCGCCGTCACCGAGGACGTCCGCCCCGAGGCCGGACCCCCACCCCTGACCGCCGAGGAGATCCGCGAACGGATGAGCGGAAACCTGTGCCGCTGCGGCGCCTACGTGTCGATCGTCGAGGCCGTCGCCCGCGCCGCCGGCGCCCACGCCGAGAAGAAGACCTCGGAGGCCGCCGCGTGAAGGAGTTCACCTACCGGCGCGCGCTCGACGTCTCCGGCGCCCTCGCCCTGCTCGACGCCGACCCGGACGCACGCTACCTCGGTGGCGGCACCAGTCTCGTCGACCTGATGAAGACCGGCGTCGAACGGCCCTCCGGGCTCGTCGACGTACGCGAACTGCCCCTGGACGGGATCGAGTCCACCGACGGCGGCGGCCTGCGCGTCGGCGCGACCGTCACCAACAGCGCGCTCGCCGCCCACCCCGACGTCCGCCGCCGCTACCCGGCGCTGGCACAGGCCGTGCTCGCCGGCGCCTCCGGACAGCTGCGCAACATGGCCACGGTCGGCGGCAACCTGCTCCAGCGCACCCGCTGCGGCTACTTCACCGACGTCACCAAACCCTGCAACAAGCGCGTGCCCGGCAGCGGTTGCCCCGCCGTCGAGGGCGAGCACCACAACCATGCGATCCTGGGCGCCTCCGACCACTGCGTGGCCGTCCATCCCTCGGACATGGGCGTCGCCCTGACGGCCTTCGACGCCGTCGTCACCTACGAAACACCCGACGGGCCAGGGGAGTTGCCGCTCACCGAGTTCTACCTGCCCGTGGGCGACACCCCGCACCGGGAGACCGCCCTGCCGGCCGGCGCGCTGATCACCGGCGTCACGCTGCCGCCGGCCCCGGTCGCCGCGCGCTCCCGCTACCGCAAGGTGCGCGAACGCGCCTCGTACGCCTTCGCCATCGGCTCGGTCGCCGCCGCGCTCGACGTCCGGGACGGCGTCGTACGAGATGTACGGCTGGCCTTCGGGGCGGTCGCCTCCCGGCCGTGGCGGGCCCGCACGGCCGAACGCGTGCTGACCGGGGCGCCGCCGGACGCCGAGAGCTTCGCCGCCGCCGCCGACGCCGAACTCGCCGCCGCCGAGCCGCTGCCCCGCAACGGGTACAAGGTGCCGCTGACCCGCAACCTCGTGGTGGCCGTGCTCACCGAACTCGCCAGGGAGGACACCCGATGACCACCGCCACCACCGGCACCCCCAGGATGCGGGGCGCCGTCGGCACCGCGCACACCCGCGTGGAGGGACGCGACAAGGTCACCGGAGCGGCCCGCTACGCCGGCGAGATCCCCTTCGCCGAACTCGCCCACGGCTGGCTGGTGTTGTCCACCGTCGCCCGGGGCCGGATCCGCGCGGTGCAGGACGCCCCCGTCCTCGCCATGCCCGGGGTGGTCACGGTGCTGCACCACGGCAACGCCCCGCGTCTGGAGACCGGCTACGTGGGCCTGTTGGGCACCGCGCCGGACCCCACCTGCGCCGTCTTCCAGCACGACCGCGTCCCGCACCTCGGCTGGCCGGTGGCCCTCGTCGTCGCCGAGACGTCCGAACAGGCCAGGGAAGCCGCCGAGTCGCTGGTGGTGCACTACGACCAGGAGCCGCACCAGGTCGCGTTCTCCGCCGCGAGCCCGGGCGCCTACGCCCTGGACGGCCACATGCCTGCGGTGGCGGCCAAGGGCGACCTGGAGTCCGCGCTCGCCGGCTCCGCGGCCGTCGTGGACGCCGAGTACACCACCCCCGAGGAACACCACAACCCGATGGAGCCGCACGCCGCGACGGCCCGCTGGGAGGACGGCCGGCTCGAACTCGTCGACTCCAACCAGGGCAGCGGCTGGGTCTCGGACGAACTGGTGAAGCTGTTCTCCCTCGACCCGGCCTCGGTGCGGGTGCGGTCCGAACACGTCGGCGGCGGCTTCGGCAGCAAGGGCGTCCGCGCCCACCAGGTGGCCGCCGTCATGGCCGCGACGATCCTGCAGCGCCCGGTGCGGGTCGTGCTGACCCGCCGGCAGATGTTCACCCTGGCCGGCTACCGCAGCCCCACGATCCAGCGGGTCAGGCTCGGCGCCGACGCCGACGGTCGGCTGCGCGCCCTGGAGCACGACTCCCTCAACCTCACCTCCACCGTCTACGAGTTCGTCGAGCCCGCCTCCGGGCCCGCCCGCACGATGTACGACGCCGAGGCCCACCACACGGCCAACCGGCTCGTGCGGCTCGACGTCCCCTCGCCGACGTGGATGCGCGCACCCGGCGAGGCGCCGGGATCGTTCGCCCTGGAGTGCGCGCTCGACGAACTCGCCGAGAAGTGCGGGCTCGACCCGATCGAACTGCGCGCCCGCAACGAACCCGACCGCGGCCCCGTCTCCGGACTGCCCTTCAGCGGCCGCAACCTGCTCGCCTGCTTCCGCGAGGGCGCCCGCAGGTTCGGCTGGGCGGACCGCGACCCGCGTCCGGGCCTGCGCCGCGAAGGCGCCTGGCTGCTCGGCACCGGCACGGCCGCGGCCTCCTTCCCCGCCGGGGCGGCGCCGTCCACGGCGGCCGTGACGGCGGAGGCCGACGGCACCTTCACCGTACGGATCGCCGCGGCCGACATCGGTACCGGAGCCCGCACCGCGCTCACCCTGGTCGCCGCGGACGCGCTGGAGACGGCGCCCGAGAACGTCCAAGTACGCATCGGCGACAGCGACTTCGGACCGGCGATGATCGCCGGCGGCTCCATGGGCACCCGCTCCTGGGCCTGGGCGGTCACGGCGGCGGGCCGTGAACTGCGCGAACGGCTCACACCGGGCACCACCGTCCCGCCCGAGGGCATCACCGTCCGCTCGGACACCACCGAGGCCGTCGGTGCCCTCGCCCGACGCGAACGGCACTCCTTCGGCGCGCAGTTCGCGGAGGTCGCCGTGGACCCCGCGACCGGCGAGGTGCGCGTGCGCCGCATGCTCGGCATCTTCGCGGCGGGCCGGATCGTCAACCCGCTCACCGCGCGCGGCCAGTTCGTGGGCGGCATGACCTGGGGCATCTCCATGGCCCTGCACGAGGAGGCGGTCCGAGACCAGGTCTCCGGCGGCCTCTACGGCGCCGACCTCGCCGGCTACCACGTCGCCACGCACGCCGACGTCCCCCGCATCGAGGCCGACTGGGTGGACGACCCCGACCCGGACGACCCGGTCGGCATCAAGGGCATCGGCGAGATCGGCATCGTCGGCGCCGCGGCCGCCGTCGCCAACGCCGTCTGGCACGCGACCGGCGTACGCCACCGCAACCTGCCCATCCGGCCCGACCGCGTCCTGACGGCGGCCCCGCATGCTTGACATCGCCGCCGAACTCGCCGTCTGGGCCGAGGAGGGCCGGGACTTCGCCGTGGCCACGGTCGTGGCCGTCGGCGGCAGCGCGCCGCGCGGACCCGGCGCCGCCCTCGCCGTCGACAGCGAGGGCACGGTCGTCGGCTCGGTCTCCGGCGGCTGCGTCGAAGGGGCCGTGTACGAGCTGTGCCTGCGGGCGCTCCAGGACGGCGAGACCGTTCTGGAGCGCTTCGGCTACAGCGACGAGGACGCCTTCGCGGTCGGACTGACCTGCGGCGGGATCATCGACATCCTGGTCACCCCGCTGACCGCGAAGGCACCCGCCCGGACGGTGGTCCGCGCCGCGCTGTCGGCCGCCGCCCGGGGCGAGCCCGCGGCCGTCGCCCGGGTCGTCCGGGGCCCGGCCGAACTCCTCGGCTCGGCCCTGCTGGTACGTCCCGACGGCATTGTCGACGGCGGGCTGGGCGGCGCCGGCGAACTCGACCGGACCGCAGCCGCCGAGGCCCGCGCCGCGCTGGACGCCGGCCGCACCGGCACCGTCGAGCTCTCCGAGGACGGAACGCACTGCCCCGGCGGACTCACCCTGCTCGTCGAGGCGAGCGTGCCACCGCCCCGCATGATCGTCTTCGGGGCGGTGGACTTCGCCGCGGCCCTGGTCCGCGCCGGCAAGTTCCTCGGCTACCACGTGACCGTCTGCGACGCCCGCCCCGTCTTCGCCA
Organism: Streptomyces sp. NPDC005574; assembly: GCF_040605435.1. Classification (NCBI taxonomy): domain Bacteria; kingdom Bacillati; phylum Actinomycetota; class Actinomycetes; order Kitasatosporales; family Streptomycetaceae; genus Streptomyces; species Streptomyces sp. NPDC005574. Next base: position 95,506 of record NZ_JBEXCW010000017.1, on the reverse strand, counting down.
CCCGGGCCCGCTTCCCCGAGGCCGACGACCTCGTGGTCGACTGGCCGCACCGCTACCTGCGGCGCACCAGGACCGACGCGCGCACCGCCCTGTGCGTCCTCACCCACGACGCCAAGTTCGACATCCCCCTGCTGACGGCGGCCCTGCGGCTGCCGGTCGCGTTCGTCGGCGCGATGGGCTCCCGCCGCACCCACGCCGACCGCGACCGGCGGCTGCGGGAGGCGGGGCTGGGCGAGCGGGAACTGTCCCGGCTGAGGTCCCCCATCGGCCTCGACCTGGGCGCCCGTACGCCCGAGGAGACCGCCCTGTCCATCGCTGCGGAGATCGTCGCGCTGCGCCGGGGCGGCACGGGCACCCCGCTGACCGGCTCGGGATCCCCCATCCACCGCGACAGCGGGGAACGGGAGTCGGCGGCGGCCTGAGGGGGCGCGGGGTGCCCGAGTGGTGACGGCCGGGCCCCGGGCGTACGGTCGAACGGTGGACACAGCGGTGGACGGGACCGTTCACCGACCCCTCGCGCGGGCCCGACCCCCGAGAGTGCGAGACGCCATGAGCAGCAGCCCCCAGCCGACCTCCGCAGCACAGGCCACCGCCGGCGAAACCGGCGGTGGCGGCAGTGCGATGGCGCTGCTCGTCATCGCGTCCTGCCAGCTGATGGTGGTCCTGGACATCACCATCGTGAACATCGCGCTGCCGGACATCCAGCGGTCCCTGGGCTTCTCCACCACCAGCCTCGCCTGGGTGGTCAACGCCTACACCCTCACCTTCGGCGGACTGCTGCTGCTCGGCGGCCGGGCGGGCGACATCCTCGGCCGGCGGCGCGTGTTCATCTTCGGCGTCCTGCTCTTCGTGCTCGCCTCCCTGCTCGGCGGGCTCGCCCAGAACGAGACCCAACTCCTCGCCGCCCGCGCCCTCCAGGGGGTCGGCGGCGCCATCGCCTCCCCGACCGCCCTGTCCCTGGTCAGCACGACCTTCCGCGAAGGCCCCGAACGCAACCGCGCCTTCGGGGTGTTCGCCGCGGTGTCCGCGGGCGGCGGCGCGATCGGCCTGCTCATGGGCGGAATCCTCGTGGAGTGGCTCAACTGGCGGTGGGTGCTGTTCGTCAACGTCCCCATCGGCCTGCTCATCGCCGTCGCCACACCCCGCTTCATCAAGGAGTCCGAACGCCACCCGGGCCACTTCGACATCACCGGCGCGCTCACCTCCACGGTGGGCATGGTGCTGCTCGTGTACGGGTTCATCAGAGCCGCGCAGGAGGGCTGGCGGGACGCCCTCACGCTGGCCTCGTTCGCCGGAGCCGCCGTCGTGCTCGTGCTGTTCGTCTTGGTCGAGCGGCGCTCCAGGCAGCCCATCACCCCGCTGCACATGTTCGCCGACCGCAACCGCGCGGGCACCTACGGCATCATGCTGTGCCTGGCCGCGGCGATCTTCGGCATGTTCTTCTTCCTGACGCTGTTCGTGCAGAACGTGCTGGGCTTCAGCCCGTTGCAGGCCGGGTTCGCGTTCCTGCCGGTCAGCGCGGTCATCGCGGTGGGCGCCGGACTGGCCTCACGGTTCCTGCCCGTCTACGGCCCCAAACCCTTCATGGTGGGCGGCGCGGTCCTCGCGGCGGCGGGCCTGGCCTGGCTGACCCTGACCGACGTGCACTCCACGTACGCGGGCAGCGTCCTCGGCCCGATGCTCGTCTTCAGCCTGGGCATGGGCATGGAGTTCGTCTCGCTCACCCTCATGGCGCTGTCCAACGTCTCCCCACGGGAGACCGGCGCCGCCTCCGGGCTCCTCAACGCCACGCAGCAGGTGGGCGGTTCCCTCGGACTGTCCATCCTGGTCACCATGTTCGGCACGGCCAGCACCAACGAGGCGGACAAACAGATCCCGCGCTTCCTGGCCCAGGCCACCCCGCTCGAACGGTTGCGGTTCCAGCGCACCGGGCAGCTTCCCGCGCCGTGGTCCGACGAGGTGCTCACCGCCGGCGTCTCGGCCGCCTTCGTCACCGCGGCGATCTTCACCGTGGTCGCCGCGCTGATCGCCGTGGTGGTCATCCAGGTACGGCCCTCCGACCTGGAACGCCTCAAGGGCGGGGCCGGGCAACCCGGCGCGCTCTGAAAGCGGTCGGCCGCGCCCCCAGGGGTAGACGCCCACGGCGGGGACGCCGAGCCGGGCGGCGGCCGCCATGCCGCGGACGCCGACAGCGCCGCGCTTCCTCAGGGCAGCGGACGGGGAAAGGTCCTCAGGGCTCCGGCGAGACCGACGGTGTCCGTGCCGATCTTCCGGTAGACGGCGGAGAGCAGCTGCCGTACCCCCTGCTCGGTCAGCCGCAGCTCCTTCGCGACCACCGCCGCACTCTGGCCGCGGGTGGTCATCTCGGCGGCCCGGCGTTCGTGCGCGGTGAGCGTGTCGGCCTGCGCGTAGCGCAGCGGCAGCGGTCGCAACCCGGCGGCCGACAGTTCCTCCCGTGCTCGCCCCGCCACCGCCTCGGCGCCGCAGTGGACGGCGGTCTCCAGCCCCCGGTACAGCCGGTCCGCGGCCTCCTGGAGCCGGCCGCCGCGGGACAGCGCCGTGCCGTGCCCGACCAGCGCACGGGCCAGTTCGTACGAGGCGGGGGACTGTTCCAGCTGTTGCACCGCCTCCGCGTGCAGTGCCAGCGCCGCGGGGCCGCCGGTCACCTCCGCCTCGACGTGCAGCGCCTGACCGATCACCGAGGCCGCCCCGAAGTCCCGGGCCCGCTTCACGGCGTCCCGCGCGATATGGACCGCCCGCTCCGGCGTGGTGGGGGCGAGGGCGGGCGCCAGATCCAGCTGCCAGGGGCACCACGCGGGGTTGCGCCAGGCCCGGGCCTCCAGCCGGTCACCCACGGCCGTGAGCAGCGACCGCGCCTCGGACCGGCGCCCCTCCGCCAGCAGCAGCTCCGCGTACACCGTGCGGGGGTCGGGGTAGATCACGGCGTTCGGGACGACGTCGCCGTAGTGGTAGTGGTCGGCGAGCCGGCGGGCCTCGCCGGTCCGCCCGCGGGCCAGCAGGATCTGGAGGAGGATGCCGATGGCGAACCACTGGGCGGGCACCGCCCCCTCCACCCGGTCGGCGATGCGCAGCCCCTCCCGCACCAGTTCCTCCGCCTCGGCGAGGCAGCCGCGCCGGTAGCGGACGTAGCCGAGCAGGGTGTGGCCCAGCGCCAGGTGGGAGCCCCGCCACCCCTTCTCCTCGCACTCGGCCATGCCCGTGCTGAAGAGTTCCTCCGCCCGCCGTGGCTGGTCGCAGTACATGAACACCAGGGCGACCGAGACGGGCACCTCGAAACCCCGGTTCTCGGTGGTCCAGCTCATGCCGCCGTGCAGTGCCTCCTCCGCGCAGGCGAGGACGGTCTGCCGGGGCTCGCCGCGCACGAGGGCGTCCCAGGCCCGCAGGCCCAGGATGTAGCGCTCCTCCAGACCCCGTCCGGTCAGCTTGGTGGCCAGCTTCGCCAGCTGCCGGGAGCGTGCGGCGGAGTCGGGCTCGTCGGTGCGGAACGCGCTCCACACGAAGTGATCGGCCTGCATGCGCAGCCGGATGCGCGGACCGGTGGCCTGGTGGGCCTCGTCGGCGGCCACGGTCGCCGCCTCGGCCAGCCGGTCGGTGTGCGCCAGCGCCTGGGTCAGCCGGTAGACGATGGAGGCGCGCAGGTCGGGGTCGACGCCGGGCTCGGCGAGCGCCTCCCGGAGATGGCTGACCGTGGCCGTGGGCTCGATCAGGAAGGTCGAGCAGGCCAGTTCGTGGAGGATGGCCGCGCGCTCCTCGGGCTGCGGCGGCTCCCGCAGCGCCCTGGTGAGGACCCGCCGGGCGGCCTCGGGGGCTCCGGCGCGCAGGTACTCGCGCCCGGCGGCCCGGAGGCATTCGACCGCCTCGGGCCGCTCGTCGCAGGGGACCTCCAGCAGATGCCGGGCGGCGGCGGTGGGGCCGAATCCCGCGGCGCGGACCGCTTCGGCGGCCGCGTTGTGCAGTCCCACGCGCAGACTCGGCGGGATCGAGCGGTAGACCGTCGTGGCGATCAGAGGATGGACGAACTCCAGCTCCCCGACCGGCCCGTGACTGTCCGTCAGTATGCGGGCGGCGCGCAGTTTCTCCGTCGCCTCGGCGGCCTCCTGGCTGCCGATCACCGAGAGGTCGGCGGCGATCTGCGGCGAGAAGGAACCACCGAGCACGGAGGCGGCCCACGCGAAGCGCACCGTGGTGGTACCGAGCCGCTTGAGACGCTGGACGAGTCCCGGGCCCTTGACCGCCGCGGCCAGGTCCCGCATCGCGGGCAGGTCGCCGCGGGTGCCCCGCACTCCCCGCTCGGCGAGTCGCAGGGCGAGTTCGACGGCCTCGAAGGGGCTTCCGCCGGTGACCGTCCAGCACTCGTGGCAGAACTCGTCCTCCGCCGCCTCCCCGATCTCCTCCCGGACGATCGCCGCCACGGCCTCGGCGCTCAGGCGCTCCAGCAGGTGGGGGCGGTTGCCGCCAGCTTCGAGCAGGGTGCGGAAGGCGGCGGCTTCCGGAGGCGGTTCGTCGGGCCGGTAGGCGGCGACCACGAGCAGCGGCAGGTCCGCGGTCCGGGACGCGAAGGCGGAGAGCCAGCCCAGGGACTCCGCGTCGGCCCAGTGCAGGTCGTCCAGGAGCAGCACGACGGGCGCCCTCATCATCGTCAGGCGGGTCATGATCCAGTCCAGGCCGTCGCGGACCCCGACCGGGTCCGGCACGTGGGCCGTGTCAGCCGCCTCCAGACCGAGGGCGGCGGCGACGATGTCGTACCAGCTCCCGAGGAACGTCCGGCGCTCGGTCTCGTCCATCGCGGCCAGCGAGGGCTGCAGGAGCTGGCGGACCACGTGGAACGCCAGCCCCTGTTCCTTCTCGCCGCCCTTGCCCGACAGCACGGTGAGCCCGAGCGCGGCGGCGCGGGCGCGGGCGAGCGTGATCAGGGTGGTCTTCCCGAGTCCGGCCGGACCGGCGAAGGCGAGGAATCCGCCGCATGCCGGCCGTGGCACACCGTCGTCGGCACCACGGAGATCCGACACGGCGGATTCGAGGGCGCGCAGTTCGCTGCGGCGTTCGAGCAACGGACGGTACCGGTCGATCGGTTGCCGCGGCCCAGGTGCCATGTGCGCTACCGCTTCCTGTCGTTGAGGGCGGGCGCCGAGCGTAAGTCCTGCGTGTGTCGGATGGCCGTATTAAGACACCAGGACGACAGGGAAGGGTGAACTTTCCGCGGGAGCCGCCCGTGCGTCCGTCCTGCGGATACAATCTCGCGGCTTCGCTGACTCCGCGGCTCCTCGCGCGAGCGGCTCCTCGTGCCGGCGGTCCCTCCCGCCGCGGTTCCTCGTGCGCCGGCTTCTCTCAGGGTGCTGCGGAGGCGGCCGCTGTGTCCGCGTACCGGGGCACCGTGCGCGACCAGTGGTAACACCCCCTGATCCACCCGGCCATCCCGTCGACGTACCCCAGACCGGCCGGGCTCAGTTCGGGCCGCACCTCGTCACGGAGGTGCTCGAACTCCCTGATGGTGTCGTTGATCCGCCGGATCGCCAGCAGTACGGCGCCCGGCAGCGAACACCGGTGCGCCCGGCGGCAGGCGAGGGCAAGATTGATCATGCCGCCCGTGCGCTGCTCCTTGACGGCGGAGTACAGGTCGGGGATCCAGACCGCCGCGTCGGCCGACAGGCGTCCGAGGCGCCGTACGACGGGATGGTGCAGCTCACGGGCGTCGAGTTCGGTGTCCTGCGCGGCCTCGCACAGCGGATGGAACGGCTCGACACCTGCGATGAGGGAACGTATCGACGTGCACAGCCCGGTCGGCGGCGGCGCCGGCTGCGCCTGGGCGACCGCCTCGTACAGCAGGCCGTGCACGTACTCACGGCTGTGCCAGGCCCAGCGGGCCGCCTGGGCGGGCGTGCACCGTTCCCGCACCCGGCGGTGGAGGTCGGTGAGCGCGGCCCCGAGGCGGGTGCTGGGGGGCAGGCCGTCCCGCAGGATGCCGACGCTCTCGGAGAGCATGGGCAGCAGCCGGCCGGGTTCGTGCCGCCCCGACTCCTCCGCCCGGTCGTCGTAGACGAACTGGTAGGCGATCTGGTCGGCCACGATCTGGAGGAGTCCGGCGTCGACCGTGGGGCTGGTGAAGGCCGCGAGTTCGGCGGGGCGGGTGCGGGCGATCATCGCCGCCTGCTCCGGCTCGTCGGTGAGGCCCCAGGTGCTGAGCCACCGGTCGACGCCGGCCGTCGCCGCGGACACGTGCCGGTTGCACGCGAAGGGGAACGGCATGTGGAGGTGGGCGTCGATCAGGTCCCCGAGGCTGTCGGCCCCGGGCGCGTTCCGCGGGCCGACCGCGGCTTCCTCATGCGTCGTCGACACCGTCGTCACCTGCCGTCCGGACTTCGTGCGAGAGGGGCGCCGCGGCTGCCCGGGGGGCGAGCGAACGGGCGCGAGGTGGCGGGCCGGCCGGCCCGTGCGGTCGGGGGACAGAGGTCATCACGAGCGACCGCGGCCCCAACGTGGCGCCTGGGCGGGGCTGTTCGGCGGGGCCCGGCAGATGGAGCAGGCGCCGGCGGGCGGCGACGGCCGCCACGGTCACCGTGGCCTCCGCCACCGCGAACCTGTCGCCCAGGCACCTGCGCGCGCCCGAGGCGAACGGCAGCATCGCGCCCGGCGGGATCCCGGCCGCTCCTTCCGGCAGCCACCGTTCGGGCCGGAACCGCTCCGGGTCGGGGAACGAGGCCGGGTCGTGCTGGAGCAGATACGGGCTGTACAGGACCGTGGCTCCCGCCGGGAGCCGGTGTCCGGCGAGCCTGGCGGGCCCGGTCGTCACGCGCATGAAGAGCCAGCCGGGCGGCCGACAGCGCAGGGTCTCGCTGACGACGCACCGGGTGTAGGGGAGGTTCGGCAGGTCCTCGGCGCCAGGTCGTCGTCCGCCGAGCACGCTGTCGACCTCCGCGTGCAGCCGGCGCTCCGCCCGCGGGTTGCGCGCGAGCAGGTCGAAGGCCGAGGCCAGGCACAGAGCGGTGCTCTCGGCCCCGGTGAGGAGCAGCGTGACGAGGTGGTCGTGCACCTCCTGTCCGGTGATCGCGGCGACCCCGTTGTCCCCGCGTGCCGCCGCCAGCAGCGTCTCCAGCAGGTCGGGTCGTTCCTGCGGCTCCGCCGACCGTGCGGCCCGCCGTTCCCCGACGGCGTCCCCGACGATCGCGTGGACCCGGGCGACGGCGCGGCGGTAACGGCGGTTGGCGGGTGTGGGGATCCGGAACAGGGCGTCGACCGGCACGGCAGTCCGCACGAACAGGCCGCGGACGATGACGGCGAGGCAGTCCCGCAGTTCGGCGGCCGGCTCGTCGCCGAGCGAGTCGGAGAACAGGACACGGCTGATCACCCGGGTGGTCAGGGCCAGCATCTCCGCGCTGACGTCGACCTCCTGGCCCGCCTGCCACCGGCCGCACGCCGACTCGGCCTCCCGGCCCATCAGTTCGGTGTGGGCGCTCACCCCGGCCGGGCGGAAGTCGGGCCGCAGCAGCGCGCGTTGCCGCCGGTACACGTCATGCCGGCAGGTGACCAGGCCGTCGCCCATGAGCGGCCGCAGCCGGTCGTACAAGGGGCCGCCCTTGTCGAAGGTGCGCGTGTCCAGCAGGACCTGGCGGACCAGATCCGGATGGCACGCCATCCAGGCGCGCAGGGGACCAAGCCTGATCTCGACCAGATCGCCGTGGGACGGCAAAGAATTCAGAAAAGCAAGCGGTCGGCGGAACAAAGGGATGGCGTGGCCGGTGAAAGGGAATATGCCCGGCGCAGTACCCACCGTCCAGACGTGCTCTTTTTCAGGCGCGGTATCGTTCATCGAATACCATCTGCCCCAATCGACACACGAAATCGGTGGCTGATCCACCGACCTGCGTTTGTGTCATCTCCTGCCCAGTGCTGGGGCTTTCGGCTCCCCGAAGCCGCCGTACGCCGGGGCGCACGGGAGCACGCGGAAGCACTGGGTGAGCCCCCTTCGTGGCGCCCGGCATCCGCTGGGGCGGCGCTCGCCGACGAATTCACGGGAAAAGCGAAATATCCCGCGCGATCCCTTCCCTGCGCCCGGTCCTTTTCGTGCCGGATTGCCTTGACGACGGCACTGGGGTGGTGGCCAGGGCATCGTTGCGCGGTGACAGGACCGGCCTCTCCCGGGTATCGCATTCCTCGGGTTTTCAGGGCCGGTCCTGCGGCGGGTGCCTGCCGGTTTCAGGCGAGCCGTACGGCCCCGCGGACCGCCGACTCCCCGGCGAAGTACACCGACTCCTCACGGATGTACGTCCCCGGTCCCGGCGCGTGGATCATCATGCCGTCGCCGGTGTACAGACCGAGGTGGCTCAGGTTGTCGTAGAAGAAGATGAGGTCCCCGGGCTGGACGTCACCGAGCGGGATGACGGTGCCCGCGCTCGCCTGGTCGGGCGCGTTGCGCGGCAGGGCGACACCGGCCGCGCGCCAGGCGGCCTGGGTGAGACTGGCGCAGTCGTACGACTCCGGTCCGGTCGCGCCCCACACGCACGGCCTGCCGATCTGGGCGCGCGCGAACTCCAGCGCCCGTACGGCCTTTCCGCCGCTGGCCCGTTCCGCCAGAACCACCGGACCGGAGAGGGCGAGGCCGACCGGATGACCCGTGTCGAGGACCGACTGAATCTGCGCCTGGTAGGGAGCCGGCTGCTGCCAAGCCATTTCCTCGGCCACCGGGAGCGGGGAGAACGGCACCTGCGCCTGGTAGGGAGCGGGCTGCTGCCACGCCACTTCCTCGGCCACCGGAAGGGCCGGGACCGGGGCCGGGACCGGCACCTGGGTCTGCGTCTGGAAGGGAGCCGGCTGCTGCCAGGCCATTTCCTCGGCCACCGGGAGAGCCGGCGTCGTGTCGGTGACGGCGGGGAGGCCGGGGGAGGTGGGCCAGGATTCCTGGGCCGGCGGCGCGGCGATCGCCGCGACGGGCGTGCGCTGCACCATGGCGTACCGCGTCAGCAGGTCGCGGGCCTCGGCGAGCTTGCGCTGGTTCTGCTCCTTGGAGGTCCGCAGCGAGGATCGCTGGGTGTCGGCGGCCGGCGCGGCGGCCGTCTCCTGCCGGGGCCCCGGCACGGCCGGCAGCGCGGCGATCGCTCCGGTGGCCGCGGGGGGCAGGGCGGCTGTGGCGGGTCCGGCGGTCAGCTCCAGGACGGGCCGTGCGGCGGGGAGTTCCGGCACGGCGGGAGCCCGCTCGATCGCCGGCTCCGGTGCGACGGGCCGTTCGGCGGGGCGGGCCGGGGCCGCGACCTCGGGTGCCCGGTCGCGCGGCAGCACCGCGGGGACGGTCGGGCCGAGCCGGGCGCGGACGCCGTCGAACCACTGCCGGGTGACGGCGTCGAGCGACGGGTCGTCACGCCGGGGCCGGGCGGTGGGAGCCGGCTCGCCCCGGCGGCGCGCCCCCGTCGTCATGGCCCGGGTCGCGTTGTAGTTGCCGGTGGCGTTCTCGGCCTGGTCGTAGAGCGTGTTGACCCGCTGCTGGACCTCGTCGCGGCTGGGGATGTCCTCCCCCGAGAGGGGTACGGCGTCGGCGGTCTGGGAGAACAGGGCCACCGAGGTGAGCGCGGCCGTCGCGAGGGCGGAACCGCCCATGCCGGGGAGGCCGAGACCTCTGGGGCGCGATGTTCGTTCCGGCGCCATGAGAGACGTACTCCTTCCGTACTCCGCCTACCGGGTTAGCTGACGGGTTCGGGCTTCTGCTGCGGAAGGTGTGCCCTACGGCCCTGCCCCGAGAGGCGACGGACCGATTCACCCCAAGTCTTCGGTTGGGTCCCCGGCTCCGGCTGCCTCAGGGCGCACCGAACTCGGCGGAGGCCGTACGACCCGGCGGGGTCCGCCGGAGCGAGTCGAACGGTCTGGCGTCAACTTAACCAACTTGTGCGCCTTGTGTGAAGGTTGGTGCGCGGTATGTCCGATACGTAATTGTGACCTTCGTCGTACGGCGGTGTCCCGGCGCTCAGTTCGCGTCTCTCCGGCCCCGCCAGGACTCGTAGTGCTCCAGCAGGGTCTGCTCGATCGGGCGGTAGGAGACGCCCAGTTCGCGCACGCTGCGGCTGTTGTCCACCCGGAAGCGGATGCCGAGGTGCTTGCGGATGTAGTCCTGGCTCAGCCCGAACGCCGGGCCGAGCACCCGTACCGGCCAGTGCGGAAGCGCGGTGCGCGGGAGGCGGAGGTCGCGCGGGTACCGGGTCCGGATGACGCGGGACATCTCGTGGAAGGACGTCATGTGCTGCGCGGCGACGATGTAGCGTCCCCTCGCCTCCGGCCGCTCCGCCGCCGCGACGTGGGCCTCGGCGACGTCCCGCACGTCCACCGTCGTGAAGCTGAAGTCCGGTGCGCCGTAGAAGAAGTAGCCCTTGAACAACTCGTCCAACAGGAACAGGCTGCCCGATTCCGACGCCGGGGTGAGGGAAGGGCCAAGGATCAGGCCGGGGTTGACGGACACCAGGCGCCAGCGGTCCTGGGCTGCCTCCGCCTCCCACGCGGCACGCTCGGCGAGGGTCTTGGCGTAGTGGTAGGGGTTGTTCCGCACCGTGCTGGTGGTGTTGAAGTACCGCTCCGTCAACACCCCTTCGTCCATGCGCAGGACGTCTGCGTAGTCGCCGAAGATCGCGCCGACCGTGGAGGTGAGGATCAGCCGCTCGACCGTCGGTGTCCGCTCCACGGCGGCCAGCACGTTACGCGTGCCGAGCAGCGCCGGGTCCACCATGTCCCGGCGGCCGTCCTTGATCTTCTCCGGCATGAGGAACGGCGACGCCACATGGAAGACCACCCGGCTGCCGCGCACCGCCTCGTCGAAGGACCCCTCCCGCAGCAGGTCCGCCTCGAACAGGTCCAGCCGGCCGGGGAACGCCTCCCGCATCTCCCGCAGCGGCCTCACCTTGGCAGGGTCGGCGGCGTCGCGCACGGTGGCGCGGACGCGGTAGCCGCGCTCCAGCAGTCGCCGGACCAGATGACTGCCGACGAAGCCGCTGCCGCCCGTCACCACCACGGTCGTCTCCCCGCCTGCGCCCACGCTCTCACTCCCCGGTCCTGGTCGGAGGTCCGCCGGACTCCCGGCGATCCCATTCCTGGGGGAAGCCTCGGGCATGACCGGGCGGAATGGGAACAGCCGGAGGGCAACAGGCTTCGCCCGCAGCCCTGTTGCGGTGCGGGCCGGCCTCGCAGCCGTCGTGCTGCCAGCCCGAACGCCTCGCAGGCGGACGTCAGTTTCATCCCCGCCGGATCGAGGGCCTCGCCCCGGTCGTCGCCGGTGGCGGGCCGGCCGTCGAGCGCCGGGTGTTCCCCCCACTTGCAGAAGAGGCCGCGGCGAAGGGCAACCGTGTCGCGGACCGTGCCGCCTAGCAGGTCACCGACCGGTCACCCGAGCAGTCCGCCCTGCGCGTCGAGGCAGGCCGCCTCCACCGCGGACGTGGTCCAGCCGCGCTCGGGGGAACCGGGCACCGACGGCAGCAGGGCCCGGTCGATCGCGGCGACGACGGCGGTGGTGTCGAAGACGTCCATGCCGACGGCCACCTTCGCGGCGGCCCGCAGTAGGGTCGGCAACCGGAGACGTGGGGAGGCCCGAGGCATGCGGCGAGGCGACGGCGGTGAGGGAGCCGGGGCCGCGGCGGCCCGGCTCACCGGACTCGCGGTGACCGGCGAGCGCGGGGCGGCCGGGGGACTCACCGACATCTCTCTCGGAGACGGCACGACCGTCGTGGTGAAGCCCGGTGAGGAACCCGGCGCGGTGCGGGCCGAGGCGGCCGGGCTGCGCTGGCTGGCGGAGGCCGGGGCGCGGGTTCCGGCCGTGCGCGGGCTCGACGAGGACTGGCTGCTCACCGACCGCGTCCCGGCCGGACGCCCCGACGCCCGCGCCGCGCTCCGCCTCGGCCATGAACTGGCGGCCCTGCACGCCGCCGGCGCGCCCGCCTTCGGCGCCCCGCCGCCCGGCGGTCCCGAGGACGCGTACATCGGCCGCGCCCCGATGCGCAACGTACCCGGCCGGGACTGGCCGTCCTGGTACGCCGAGCACCGGGTGCTGCCGTACCTGCGCCGAGCGGTCGACGCCGGGACCGTGCGCCCGGCGGAGGCAGCCGTCGTGGAGCGGGTCTGCGAACGGCTGCCCGAACTGGCGGGCCCCGCCGAGCCGCCCGCACGACTGCACGGCGACCTGTGGAACGGCAACGTGCTGTGGGGCGCCGACGGGCACGCCTGGCTGATCGACCCGGCCGCGCACGGCGGGCACCGCGAGACCGACCTCGCGATGCTCCACCTCTTCGGCTGCCCGCACCTGGAGTCCGTGCTGGACGGCTACCGGCGGGCCCGGCCGCTCGCCGACGACTGGGCCGACCGCGTCAGCCTGCACCAGCTTTTCCCGCTGCTGGTGCACACGGTGCTGTTCGGACGCGGATACGCCGTACAGGCGTTGGACGCGGCACGGACGGCGCTCGCACGGTGAGCGGGGCGGGGACGGTCAGGCCCCGTAGGCGATACGGCGGCACCGGGCCGCGGGCGGCGTCCGCACGGTGAAGACGCGCCCCGCCGCCCCCGGTGGCGTGGTCCGGCGGTCAGACGTTCACGCGGTCAGGAAGCGTCCTGCTCGTCGTTCTTCTGCTTGATCCGCGCGGCTTCCCTGCGCACCTCGGCCTGGGTGGCGCGCTCCTTCTCCAGCCACTCGGGCCGGTCCTGCTTCAGCGCCTCGATCTGCTCGGTGGTGAGCGCCTCGGTGACGCCGCCGCGCGCGAGACCCGCGATGGACACGCCGAGCTTCGCGGCGACCACCGGCCGGGGGTGCGGGCCGGAGCTCCGCAGCTGCTGGAGCCACTCGGGCGGGTTCTCCTGCAGCTCGCCGAGTTCGGCGCGCGAGACCACGCCCGACCGGAAGTCCTCGGGGGTGGCCGGGAGGTACACGCCCAGCTTCTTCGCCGCGGTGGCGGGCTTCATCGTCTGGGCGCTCTGGTGCGACTTCATGGTGTCAAGACTATCGACCGCCGAGGGGACGTCCGACCACGCCCGGTAGCCTGGCCTGGTGACAGGCTCGCAAGCACCTTCCTCCTTCCGCCTCGCGTACGTCCCCGGCGTGACCCCCGGCAAGTGGGTGCGGATCTGGAACGAGCGCCGGCCCGACGTCCCCCTGACCCTCGTGCAGGTGCCCGCCGCCGAGGCGTCCGAGGTGCTGCGCGGCGGCGACGCGGACGCGGCCCTGGTAAGGCTGCCGGTGGACCGCACGGTTCTGAGCGCGATCCCCCTGTACACCGAGACGACGGTCGTGATGGTCCCCAACGACCACGTGGTGACAGTCGCCGACCAGGTGTCCGCGGCCGAACTCGCCGACGAGGTCCTGCTGCACCCCCTGGACGACGTCCTCGACTGGGACCGCCCGCCGGGCCTGCCCGCCTTCGAGCGACCCGCCACGACCGCCGACGCCGTCGAGCTGGTCGCGGCGGGCATCGGCCTCCTCGCCGTCCCGCAGTCGCTGGCCAGGCTCCACCACCGCAAGGACCTGACGTACCGCCCGCTGGTGGACGCGCCGGAGTCCGGCGTGGCGCTGTCCTGGCCGGAGGACGCGACGACCGACCTGGTCGACGACTTCATCGGGATCGTCCGGGGCCGCACGGTCAACAGCACCCGGGGACGCGCCAAGCCCGAGGCCGAGACGCGGCAGGAGGGCAAGCGGCCCGAGAAGGGCGGCGCCCGCAAGCCGGCCACCGGCAAGAGCTCCCGCGGCACCGGATCCGGCGGCGGCGCCAAGGGGGCCAGGACCACGAAGGGCGCCCAGCGAGGAAAGCCCCGCCGACGCTCGTAGCGCGGCACCCGGCCGGGGGAGCGGCACCCGTCCGACCGGACAGCACGGCGACAAGGCGACAGGGCGACTGGCCGGCAGAACGAGAAGGCGACAAAGCGACAAAGGGGCCGGAAGGCGCGAAGGCCGGGCGGACCTGGGCGCAGCAGGTTCGCGGCCCCGGAGCCGCTCGTTCCGCCTGGCGGCGTGCGCGTCCTGCGCGTCCGCCGACGGCCCGAGAACCCCCGGTGCCGGGGCGGTCAGTGGCAGAATCGGCCTCGTGGACCTGCCCATCCTCGAGCGCGAGTCCGAGCTGGTGCGACTGGCTGCCGCCGCACAGGAAGCAGCGGAGGGGGCCGGGTCGGTCGCGCTCGTCTTCGGGGAGGCGGGGATCGGCAAGTCGAGCCTGGTCAAAGCCATGCCGGAGCGGCTGCCCGGGCAGGCACGGATGCTCGTCGGCGAGTGCGACGACCTCGCCACCCGGCGGCCCCTGGGACCGTTCCGCGACCTCGTCGGCAGCGTCGGCACCGAGCTGGCGCGTGCCGTCACGGAGGGCGGCGACCGCAACCGCGTCTACGCGGCCCTCCACGAGGAACTGGCCCGCACCCCCCATCCCGCCGTACTGGTCGTAGAGGATGCGCACTGGGCCGACGAGGCGTCGCTGGACGCCCTGCGCTTTCTGGTACGGCGCATCGAGCGGCTGCCCGCGCTGCTCGTGCTGACCTACCGCGACGACGAGGTGAGCAGCGGACACCCCCTGCGTCACCTCCTCGGCCAGGTCTCCCGCGCCCAGCGCGTCCACCGGCTCCCACTGGCCCCACTCTCCCTGGACGCCGTCCGCACGCTGAGCGCGGCCGGGCGGCTCGACCTCGACCCCGCCGAGGTGCACCAGGTGACCTCGGGCAACCCCTTCTTCGTCGCGGAGGTGCTGGCCGCGGGCGGCACCGGGGTCGTGCCCCCGACCGTCGTGGACGCCGTACTCGCCCGGCTCCGCGGCCTGGACAGCGCGACCGTGGCCGCCCTGGAGCAGCTGGCCGTCGTACCGTCCGCCGTGGAGCGGCCCCTCATCGACGCCCTGCTCGCGGACGGGGTGGCCGGGCTGACCGCGGCCGAGCAGCGCGGTCTGCTGGCGGTGGCGCCGGAGCGGGTGGCGTTCCGGCACGACCTGATCCGGCGGGCCGTCGCCGACTCGCTGCCCGCCGCACGCCGGATCGAACTCAACCGCACCGTCCTCGCGGCGCTCGTCGCCCGTCCCGGGTCCGACGCCGCCCGCCTCGTCCACCACGCGGCACAGGCCGGCGACGAGGACGCCGTCGCCCGCTACGGACCCGACGCCGCCCGGGACGCCGCCGGGGCCGGAGCCCACCGTGAGGCCGCCGCCCAGCTGCGGCTCGTCCTGCGCGCGCGGCACCGCTACACCCCGGCCGAACTCGCCGACCTGCTCGAACGCTACGCCGTGGAGAGCTACACCATCGCCGACTCGGCCGCCGCCGTCGCCGCCCAGCGGGACGCGGTCGCCCTGCGCCGCACACTCGGCGACATCCGCGCGCTCGGCGCCGACCTGCGCTGGCTGTCCCGCATCCACTGGTGGGCCGGGGACGCCGCCCCGGCACAGGAAGCCGCCCGGGAGGCCGTGACCGTCCTGGAGCACGCGGGTGACGACCGGCTGCTGGCGCTCGCCGTCAGCAACACCGCCCAGCTGCGGATGCTGTCCGACCGCTACGCGGAGGCCGTCGCGCACGGCGAGCGCGCCATCGCCCTGGCGCAGAAGGCGGGTGACCCCGCGATCCTGTCGCACGCCCTGAACAACGTCGGCACCGCCCGCTGGCGCGGCGGCGACCCCCGAGGGCGCGACCAGCTGGAGGAGAGCCTCGACGTGGCCCTCGCCGCCGGCGAGGTCGAACACGCATGCCGCGCCTACGCCAACCTCATCTGGACCCTGCTCGACCACCTCCAGTACGCCGAGGCCGACCGCTTCCTGCCCCCGGCGATGGACCTGGCCGACCGCGCCGAACACCTCGGGTTCCTCACCTACCTGCACGTCGAGCTGGCCATGCGGCGCTTCGCGGCCGGCGACTGGGAGCACGCCGAACGGCACGCCGAGTACGGCATGCACGCCTTCGTGCCCGCCCGCTGCCCCGCCCTGACCGTGCTCGCCCGCGTCCGCGTCCGCCGCGGCGGGGCGCCCGGCGCCGACGAGCTGCTCACCGAGGCGTGGGAGACCGCCGTACGGACCGGTGAACTCCAGCGGACCGGACCGGTGGCCGCGGCACGCGCGGAGGCGGCCTGGTTGCGCGGCGACCCGGCCGGTGTCCGCGCGGCCGCCGAACCCGTCTACGTCCAGGCCCGCTCCCTGCCGGGCGTGCCCTACCGCGCCGAGCTCGCCTACTGGCTCACCAGGGCGGGCCGGCCGGCCGAGACGGACGGCTCCGACCACCCGTACGCCTGCCAGGCACGCGGGGAATGGCGGCGGGCGGCGGCGCTCTGGCAGGCGGCGGGCTGCCCCTACGAGCACGCCGTCGCGCTCGCGCAGAGCCCCGACCCCGCCGACCGGCTCACCGCGCTCGCGGCGCTCGACGCCCTGGGCGCCGAACCGCAGGCCCGGCTGATCCGGGCCGACCTGCGGCGCCACGGCGTACGCCACGTCCCGCGCGGCCCCCTCGCGGCGACCCGCGAGAACCCCGCCGGTCTCACCGAACGCCAGGTGCAGGTCCTGCGGCTGCTCGCCGACGGCCTGACCAACGCGGAGATCGCCGGCCGGCTCGTCGTCTCGGTCCGCACGGTGGACAACCACGTCCGCGCGGTGCTGGAGAAGCTGGACGCGCCCACCCGGCGCCAGGTCTCCGTCCGCGCGGCGGAGCTCGGGCTGCTGGACGGCCACGAAAGCTAGGTATGCCGGCCGGCCGAGCTGGGTGACGGGCACGGATGCCCACACCGCCGTAATCGGGCTAGAACGTGCGAATCGACCCGAAACGAAACGGGGACACCGCATGTCCAGTACACCTGCCCAGGCAGCCCGCCGGGAACTGACCGGCTTCACCGGGGAGCTCATCGGCCCCGACGACGCGGCCTACGACGACGCCCGCGCCGTCTACAACGCCATGATCGACCGGCGTCCCGCGCTCATCGCGCGCTGCGCCGACGCGGCCGCAATCGCCGACGTGATCGGCTTCGCCCGCACCCACGGGCTGCGGCTCGCGGTCCGGGGCGGCGGCCACCACGGCGCCGGCCTCGGCACGGTCGAAGGAGGCGTGGTCGCCGACCTGTCCCTGCTGAAGGACATCCAGGTCGACCCGGCGGCCCGCACGGTACGGGTCGGCGGCGGCTGCGTGTGGGGCGAGGTGGACCGTGCCACCAACCGGCACGGCCTGGCCACCCCCAGCGGCATCATCTCCACCACCGGCGTCGGCGGCATCGCCACCGGCGGCGGGGTCGGCCACCTGACCCGCAAGTGCGGCCTGACCATCGACAACCTGCTGGAGGCGGACCTCGTCCTGGCGGACGGGCAGCGGGTGCGGGCGAGCGCCGACGAGAACACCGACCTGTTCTGGGCGATCCGGGGCGGCGGCGGCAACTTCGGCGTCGTCACGTCGTTCCTGTTCCGGCTGCACGAGGTGAGCACCGTCATCGCCGGGCCCACGTTCTGGCCCATCGAGGTCAGCGCCGACGTCCTCGGCGCCTACCGCGACTTCCTCCCGAACGCGCCCCGCGAGCTCAGCGGCTTCTTCCTGCACGGCACCGTCCCGCCGGCCCCGCCGTTCCCCGAGGAGATCCGGCTGCGCAAGACGGCCGGTGTGGTGTGGTGCTACGTCGGCGACGACACCGAGGCGGCGGCCCGCGCGATGGCCCCGCTGCTCGACGCCCTGCCCGCGCCGATGCTGCACGCGGCCGGACCGATGCCGCACCCCGACATGCAGGCCATGTTCGACGGGCTCTATCCGCCCGGTCACCAGTGGTACTGGCGGGCCGACTTCGTGAACGACGTCCCCGACGAGGCCCTGGAACTGCACGCCAAGTACGGCGCGGAGGCGCCCACCATGCAGTCCACGATGCACATGTACCCGATCGACGGCGCCGCCCACGACGTGGGCCCCGAGGAGACCCCCTGGGCCTACCGCGACGCACGCTGGGCGTCGGTGTACGCCGGCGTCGACTCCGATCCGGCGGGCGCCGAACGCGTCACCCGGTGGACCGTCGACTACTTCGAGGCCCTGCACCCCTACTCGGCGGGCGGTGCCTACGTGAACATGATGATGGACGAGGGGCAGGAACGCGTCCGGGCCAGCTACCGCCACAACTACGACCGGCTGGCCCGCGTCAAGGCCGACCGCGACCCGGACAACGTCTTCCGGCTCAACCAGAACATCCGCCCGGCCCCGAAGCCCCACTTCGAGACCCGCCCCTGAACCGGCGGGCCGACACCCCGCCGCCACCCGGCCCGGGCGGACATCCGCCGCCCGGGTTCACTTCCGGCCGGTACGGCCGATGGACTCCACCAGCGGCAGCAGCCGGTGCGGGACGCGTTCGCGCAGCGCCACCTCGGTGCGGGTACGCACCACACCGGGGAGGCTGATCAGTTTCTGGATCACGTCCTCCAGGTGGGCGTTGTCGCGCGCCACCACCCGCGTCAGCAGGTCGCCGCCGCCGGTGATCGAGAACGCCTCGACGATCTCCGGTACGGCGGCCAGCTCGTCGCCCACGTCGTCGAGATGGCCCTGGGTGACCTCGATGTGCACGAACGCCAGCACCGGATGACCGAGCGCGGCGGGGGAGAGGGACGGGCCCGTGCCGGTGATCACGCCGTCCCGCTCTAGGCGGTCCAGCCGGGCCTGAAGCGTGCCGCGCGCGACGCCGAGCACCCGGGCGTACTCGCGCACGCTCGTGCGTGGCTGCTCCAGGAGCAGCCGCAGGATGCGGGTGTCGAGCTCGTCCACGGCCATGGCGCGACGGCCTCCTCGTACGTCGGTGATCACCTCCGACTGTACCAATGGCCCAGCGGGGTGCTCCCCGGACGGACACCGTGACGTGGTCCGTTGGTCCGCCCCCGCCCATGCCCGAAGCGCCGGGACTGTGCCATTGGCCCACCCTTTTCGGTGCCGGTTGAGCCAGGGGAGGGAGGGGTGCTCTCATGGGGGTGTCGATGGCGCTGCGGACTCCGCGGCGCCTTTTCCATGCCGGTGCGCGCCCAGACCCGCGGGTGCGTGCGGCCGAACAACGCCGGTTCCCGGACCGGTGCCCGAGGGGGAGCGAGCAGTGCTGAAGAGGGTGTTCGTGGCTCCGGACCCGGGACGGGTGCGCCTGCGCTTCGCCGCGCGGGCCGTCCTCGGCATCGGCGGCGCGGTGGTCGCGTGCGGCCTCGCCGGGCACTCCCTCGCCGGGGCCGTCACCGGCGGGCTCGCCGCGCTGCTCGCCCTGTTCACCGTCGCGGACACCACGGTCCGGGCCCAGGCGGTCACCACCGCGCTGCTGCCCGCCGTGGGACTGCCCGTGCTGACCGCCGCCGCCACCCTGCACGACCACCCCCTCGCGCGGGATCTGGCCTTCCTCGCCGTGACGGGCGCGGGCGTGTACGCGCGGCGCTGGGGCCCCCGCGGGCACAGCCTCGGCGTGTTCGCGTTCATGACCTTCTTCGTGGCCCAGTTCCTGCACGCCACCACCGAGCGGCTGCCCGAACTGTTCGCCGCCGTCGCGCTGTCCGTGCTGACGGCCGCCGCGGTGCGGTTCGGCCTGTGGTGCTACGAGCGCCGCCTGCCCCCCGCCGCCCTGGCCGCCCCCTCCGCCGGCACCGGCCTCGCCCGGGTCACGACCCGCCAGGCGGTCCAGGCGACCGCCGGCGCGGGCTTCGCCCTCGTCGTGGGGCAACTGGTCTCCGGCCAGCGCTGGTACTGGGCCGTCGGAGCCACCTGGTGGATCTTCGTCAACACCAGCTCGCGCGGCGAGACCCTGGTCCGCGGTTTCCGCCGGGTCCTCGGCACGGTGATCGGCATCGGCCTCGGTCTGCTCGTCGCCGTCCCGCTGCACGGCGCCCCGCTGCCCACCGCCGTGCTCCTCGCCGTCTGCGTCTTCGGCATCTTCTACTCGGCCGCCGTGTCGTACACCTGGATGATGCTCAGCGTGACGCTCCTCGCCGAGCTCCTCTACGGCCTCCTCGGCGTCCTCAACCCCGCCCTGCTGGCGCTGCGGCTGGCGGAGACCGGCGTGGGCGCGATCGGCGCCGCACTCGCCGTCTTCCTGGTCCTGCCGGTCACGACGCACGCCACCACCGACGCCTGGATACAGCGGGCCCTGCGCTGCGTCCACGCGTGCACCGCCGAGGCCGCCGCGCGGCTCTCCGGCTCCCGCGGCGCCGACCCGGCGCGGCGCGTGGTCGAACTGGAACAGCTCCTGGGCCGGGTACGGCTGTCGGTGGCGCCGCTGGTGCACCCGCTGAACCCGATGGTCGGCCGCAAGCGCCGGGCCCGGCAGGTCCTCGCCCTGCTCGACGACTGCGCCCGCGAGATCCGCGGCCTGGTGTCCGTGGCGGCCGACCCCGAGGCCTCCCACGACGCCCGCCTGGCCGCCGCGTGCTGGCGGGTGGAGTCGGCGGTGGAGGCCCTCACCGGCGGCGCGGCGGACGTACCCGCCGCCGCGCTCCGGCCGCCCGCGACGGACACCGCCCTGACCCATCTGCACGGCGTGGAGCGGGCCCTCGCGGACCTGGCCGCGCCCCTGCGGACGCCGGCGGCCTCACCACGGGTCGGTGCGTAGCCGGCCCCGCCACGGTCGCGGTCCTGGGCCGGTGATCTCGAATCGGCACACTTCAGTCCTTTGGTCTAGACCGCAAATGATCGACTGCTACCGTCGCCCCGGACAGCACTGACGCGAAGGGGACGACGGTGACAGACGGCGGACGACGGCGGCGCGCCTTCATCGGATCGTTCACGGCGGCCGGCGGCCCGGGGATCGTGACAGCGGCCGTGGCCGCGGACACCGGTGGGCTCACCCCGCTGAGCAGCATGAACGGCCTCCGCGACCCCTCCTACCTGACCCTGTCGGCCGACGGCGGGACGCTCTACGCCGTCAGTGAGACGGACGAGGGCGCGGTGGCCGCGTACCGCGTCACCCGGGACACCCCCGAACCGGCGGGCCCGCCGGTCCCGGTCGGCGGCCACGGCCCCACCCATCTCAGCCTGTTCGCCGGGCACGTCCTGACCGCCAACTACGGTTCCGGCAGCGTCACCGCCGTACCCGTCCGCGTCGACGGCTCACTCGCGGCCACCGCCTCCGGAGTCCTCACCCACACCGGATCGGGCCCGTACACCCCCCGCCAGCAGGGGCCGCACGCCCATCAGGTCCAGCCCGACCCGAGCGGCCGGTGGGCCGTCAGCGTCGACCTCGGCACCGACTCGGTGCGGGTGTGCGGCCTCGCCGACGGCCGCCTCCGCGTCCACCACGAGACCGCCCTGCGCCCCGCCTCCGGGCCGCGCCACCTGGCCTTCCACCCCGCCGGCTCGCACGCCTACGTCCTCAACGAACTCGCCCCGACCGTCACCGTCTGCCGCTGGGAGGCCTCCCTGGGTGTGCTGAAGCCGCTGGCGGAGATCCCGGTGCTGCCCGGCGCCCCGGCCGGCGACGCCTACCCGTCCGGGGTGGTCGTGTCGGCCGACGGCCGCTTCGTGTGGACCGCCACCCGCGGCGAGGACGTCCTGTCCACCTTCGCGGTCGAGGGGGACGGCCTGAGGCTGCTCGCCACCACGCCCTGCGGCGGACACTGGCCCCGGGCCATCGCCGCGTCGGACGGGTTCCTCTACGTCGCGAACGAGCGCTCCGGCGACGTCACCTGGTTCGCCGTCGACCCGGACACCGGGCTGCCGCGGTACCGGGGCTCCCTCGCCGTCCCCGCCGCGTCGTGCGTGGTGCTCGGCTGACACCCCGCCCGGACGCCACGCGCCGTCGGCGCGGCCGGGCCGCGACCGCCGCCCGCCACGGCGTACGGCTGCCTCCGTCCCGCACGCCGAAGGGCCCGCTCCTCTGCCTGGAGCGGGCCCTTCGCCGTGTACGGGATGTCCTGCGGGTCAGCGCACCGGCGTGCCCTGGGTCTGCTGCGGGGCGATGCCCAGCGCGGTCGTGTACTTGGCCAGCGCCAGCTTGCCGATCGCCGGGTAGGGGCCGAGCGGGTCGGCGGCCGAGCAGCCCGCCTCCTTGGCGGCCTCCGCGACCAGGCCCGGGTCGATCTCGGGCCCTATCAGATACGGCGCGAGCGCCAGCTGCTGCGAACCCGAGGACCGCAGCTGCTCGGCGACGGAGGCGATCGAGCCCTCCTCGTCGAGCGCCGCCGCCATCACCGGCACGGCCAGACGCGCGGCCAGCAGCATGCCGGTGATACCGGCCGCCTGCACGGCCTCCTCGCCGCCCACGGAGGCCAGGACGATGCCGTCCGCCGCGGTCGCCACGGTGAACAGGCGGGCGCGGTCGGCGCGGGCGAGGCCGGCCTCCGACAGCCGCACGTGCAGCGCCTCGGCGAGCAGCGGGTGCGGGCCCAGCACGTCGGTGAGGTCGGCGGCGATGCGGCTGTCCATCACCGCCTGACGGATGCGGCGCAGCAGCGACCCGTCGGGGCCGGCGAGCAGCGGCACGACCACGGCGACCGGGCCGTCCGGCTCACGGACGTCCAGGCCGGCGGCCTTGGCCTGCGTGTAGCGGGCGGTGCGCTCCTCGGCGGCCCGCGTGAGCACGACCTGGAGCGTGGGGAATTCGGAGTCGTCCCCGTCGAGGTACCCGATCCGCGCGTCGAGGCCGGGCAGCTCGGAGCGGGCGATGCTCACGACCTCCTCGGCGAGACTGCGCGTGGCGGGACCGGGCGTGCCCGGCACCGCGAGGACGAGCGCGGGCGCGCCCTCGGGAGCCGCCAGGGGCTCAGGTCGGCGGTGCCGCCCGGGCTGGCGGGGTCGCGGCATTCGTACTGGCAGGCCGGACGCGGGCCCAGTGGGGGAGCTCATGGCGTCGCATGTTACTGGTTTCCGGGGTTCCCCTGTTCGGGGAGGGTGCAGGTGAGCGGTATCCGTCCGGTTTTGTCTGATGAGTTACGGACGGATCGCGCGTGATCAGCGCGTTCTCCCCGGGGAGGACGCCGGTGGGCGCGCGATGTGGGCCACCTTGTCGGACAGGTGCCGTATGGCGTGCTCAGTCCTCCTTTGTGATCACCACCCGCAGCAGCTTCTCGTCACCCGGGAGGGTGAGAGCACCCGTCGCCAACTGGGCCGCGATGCGGACCGCTCCGTACAGCGGATCGCCCTCGGCGGGCACCCGCCGCGCGTGCGGGAGCCGTTGCGCGAGCTCCCTCGCCAGCGGCAGCAGGAGCGGGTCGCCCAGTGCGGACAGGCCGCCGGTCAGCGCGACCAGGGGCTCGCCCGCGGTGGGGCACACGGCGGCCACCGCTTCGGCGATGTGCCGGGCCGCGTCCCGCAGGATGCCCGCGGCGACTGGGTCCTCGGCGGCGCCTGCGGCCACCCGGGGCGCGAAGGAGGCCAGAACGGCGGGCCGGTCCGGGCGCGGATACAGCTTGCCGGGCAGTTCCGGCATCGGGCCGAACATCTCCTCGGCGGACGCCAGCAGCCCCCGCGAACCGCCGGCCCGTCCGTCCCAGGCGCGCAGCGCCGCCTCCAGCCCGGCCCGCCCGATCCACGCGCCGCCACCGCAGTCACCCAGCAGATGCCCCCAGCCGTCGGCGCGACGCCAGCGGGCCAGGTCCGTGCCGACCGCGATCAGTCCGGTGCCGGCGGCGACGACGGCACCGGGCCGGAACCCGAGCGCGCCGGTGTACGCGGTGACGGCGTCGGCGGCCAGGGCGACCGTGCCGACCCCCAGCTCCCGCCGGAGGGCGGCCGGCAGCTCGGCCCGCAGCGCATCGCCCAGGGTGGCCGTCCCCGCGGCCCCGACGACAGCCGTGTCCAGCCGTACCGTCCCCGTCTCCGCACTCAACGCCCGCACCAACGGGACCAGTTGTGCCATCAGGTGCTCCGGGTCGAGACCCTTCGGCCCGGTGCGCACCGGCTCCCGGGTCTGCCGCCGGCCCAGCTCGCCGTGCTCCGCCGTCCCGACGGCCACCCGCAGACCGGAGCCTCCCGAGTCGACGGCCAGGAATCCGGGCGCGTCCGCCCCCGGTGCGACCGGGTTGCCGGTCACGGCAGACGCCGGTCGCCGCGGACCGAAGGCCTGATGGAGGGAGGGTGCTGACCGTGGCGGAGTGGCTCGGGCACTGGACGGAACACGCTCCCCTCCCTTTCGGTGTCCGGCCGTGTGATCCGCTCGACGACCGTGACGCGGAGGAAGAGTAGCGTTTGCGGGGCGGCCCTGGGGGAGGCTTCGCCGGGTATGCGGGACGCCTGTGTGTGCCAGTAGAGTGACGCGCCGTGGCACCACGACCCTTGAACGAACTTGTTGACGCGGGCTGGGCGAAGGCCCTCGAACCGGTGGCCGACCGCATCGCCGCCATGGGGGACTTCCTCCGGGCCGAGGTGGCGGCGGGCCGGACCTATCTGCCGTCCGGGGCGAACGTCCTGAGAGCCTTCCAGCAGCCCTTCGACGACGTCCGCGTCCTGATCGTCGGTCAGGACCCCTACCCCACACCGGGTATGGCCATCGGGCTGAGCTTCGCGGTGTCGCCCGAGGTGCGGTCGCTGCCGGGCAGCCTGGAGAACATCTTCCGCGAGATGCATTCCGACCTCGGCCTGCCCAGGCCGTCGAACGGTGACCTGACACCGTGGACACAGCAGGGCGTGCTGCTGCTCAACAGGGCGCTGACGACGGCTCCGCGCAAGCCCGGCGCACACCGCGGGCAGGGCTGGGAAGAGGTCACCGACCAGGCGATCCGGGCGCTCGCCGCGCGCGGCAAGCCGCTGGTGTCGGTCCTGTGGGGCCGTGACGCGCGCAACCTGCGGCCCTTGCTGGGGGATCTGCCGGCGATCGAGTCGGCGCACCCGTCTCCGATGTCGGCGGACCGGGGCTTCTTCGGCTCGCGTCCGTTCAGCAGGACCAACGAGCTGCTGCTCGGCCTGGGGGCCGCGCCGGTGGACTGGCAACTGCCGTAGGGAACGGCGC
The DNA here is from genome assembly GCF_040605435.1 of Streptomyces sp. NPDC005574. Taxonomy (NCBI): domain Bacteria; kingdom Bacillati; phylum Actinomycetota; class Actinomycetes; order Kitasatosporales; family Streptomycetaceae; genus Streptomyces; species Streptomyces sp. NPDC005574. The sequence goes on along the minus strand of NZ_JBEXCW010000017.1, from coordinate 70,647 downwards.
GAACTGCCCTGGGACACGACGCGAACAACCGTGAGACATGGCGCTCGTGATTGTCTGTCAGGCGCGCCTGTCCCCGAACTGCGCCGGACCGGACGGCCCGACCTCGGCGAGCGTGCGAGGCGCCACCCGCGCACGAGCGGTGATGCCCGGGGAGTCAGCCCGCCACGGTGTTGTAGTTGACGATGCCCTCCACCATCAGGGCGACCGCACCGGCCAGTGGGCTGTCCACCCCCTTGCTCACCACGTCGGGTAACCGGTGCGCCTCCTCCGCGGTGACCGCCACCATGCCCCAGAACGCGTTGTAACCCGACGGATCCGCCGGCTTGTCGGTGGCGGCCCCGACCGTTGCGACGCCGTCCCTCTCGACCACCGCGAGCGCGCCCATCTGCCGCAGCGTGTCGGCATCCCGCTCTTCCGCGGCCACCACGCTCCAACCCGCCACTCCCAGGTGCTGAAGCGCGCCGAGAAGGCTGCCGGCACTGCCCGGACCGCTGATAACGATGTCAGGCAGGACGAGGGCGACCGGTCCCTGCGTCATCGGCAGGGCGGACCGGATCGCGCCGTCGAGACCCGGCTCGAACGACTCGTCCTGGTAGACGAAGACCATCTGGAAGAGGTCGGCGTAGCGCGCGAGATAACTCACCGTCTCCAGCTTGTGTGCCCCGAACACGACGACCAGGCGCACGGAGAGTCCGCTCTTCGCCAGTTCGACGACGGCCTCCAGGCTGCGGTCCAGCACGGTGACTCCGGGAGCCAGACAGTGCAGCTCCTTCGGGTAGGGCGCCCTGAAGCGCGTTCCGAACCCGGCGCAGGGCAAGACGATCGAGACATCCGGAACGGGCGCGGACGAACTATGCATGGAGTGGCTCTCAGGTTGTGTGACGATCGGGAACCTTGCACGCCTCGTCGCGTACGGGCAGCCCAAGGCCGACGCTGCACCATCGGCCAGGAAGGCACGCTGGCGCTCACCGTAACCACCGGGGACGGCTCACGCGAGAGGGCGTCGATCACGAAACCGTCCACGAGGGGCCGCGTCCGACTTCCCTCAACTCGCTTCCGACGTCGCTCACTTGCTCCCCAACCTGGCTCGGCAAGGCGTAGGCGGTCTCCGGCAGTTCGGTGTTCGAGGACCACTGCCGCGTTCTGATCATGCGACGTATACTGCTGCCGCACACCCGCTACGGCTGCCGTATCGCCGTCGACGAGGACCGCTCGACGCCTGGGCGGCCACCGACGCGGACGTCTGGCGCGACAGAACGAAAGAGGACGCGGAATGCGGGTGCTGTTGTCCACATACGGAACGCGTGGCGACGTCGAGCCGCTGGTGGCACTCGCGGTACGGCTGCGGGAGCTCGGCGTGCGGGTGCGGATGTGCGCCCCGCCCGACGACGAGTTCGCGGAGCGGCTCGCCGGCCTCGGGGTGGAACTGGTGCCGGTGGGGCCCCCGGTTCGGGCGTTGATGCGCGGGACGACTCTTCCCTCGGCGGCCGATCTGGCCCGCTACCGGACCGAGATGGTCGGCACCCAGTTCGACGCCTTCCCTGCGGCGGCCGCCGGATGTGACGGGCTGGTCGCCGCCGGCCTGGCGCAGATCGCCGCACGGTCCGTGGCCGAGGCCGCCGGCATCCGCTACGTGTACGCCAGCTATGCGGCGGTCCATCTGCCGTCGCCGCACCACGCGCCGCCCCCGCGGCCGGGCTGGCCCGCGCCGGAGGCGAACGACAACCGGACACTGTGGGAGGCCGACGCCCAGCACGTGGACGCGCAGTTCGGTGAAACCCTCAACAGCCACCGGGCGTCGCTCCGTCTGCCACCGGTGGACAACGTCCGCGACCACGTCCTCACCGACCGGCCGTGGCTGGCGGCGGACCCGGTCCTGGGACCGTGGCGGGAGACCCCCGGCCTCGACGTGACGCAGACGGGTGCCTGGGGCCTGCCGGACGAACGGCCGCTCCCCGCCGACCTGGAGGCGTTCCTGGACGCGGGCGCGCCACCGGTCTACGTGGGCTTCGGCAGCATGCGCCCGTCGGAGGACATCGCCGACCGGGCCGTCGAGGTGATCCTCGCCCAGGGGCACCGTGTCCTCGTCTCCCGTGGCTGGGCGGACCTCGACCTGGTCGACGGCCGGGACGACTGCTTCGCCGTCGGCGAGGTCAACCACCAGCGTCTGTTCGGCCGGATGGCCGCCGTCGTGCACCACGGCGGCGCGGGCACGACGGTGACGGCCGCCCGGGCGGGCGTGCCGCAGGTGGTGGTCCCTCTTCAGCTGTCCGACAACCCGTACTGGGCGGGGCGGGTGGCGGACCTGGACATCGGTGTGGCACTCGACGGTCCGACCGCGACCGGCGAGCTGCTGGAGCTCGCGTTCAAGACGGCCCTGGCACCCGGGACCCGGGCGCGGGCGCGGGCTCTGGGCAGCAGGATCCGCACCGACGGAGCGGCGGTGGCGGCGCGCCTGCTGTGCGACGCCCTCCGGTGAGGGTCCGCCCGCCCGCGAAACCCGCTTCCCGGGCGTTGATCGCGTGGTGATCGGGACAGTGGCCGACTGCTAGCGTTCCGGCGCATGGACGACGGCGTGTACGTGGGCAATGCGGGCAAGGACGCGGCGCTGGACCAGGGGTGGCTGCTCGGGCACTTCAAGGAGCACGGTGGCCCGCGCCACAGCGAGGCCGTGGAGGTCAAGTGGGGCGTCCACCCGCGGGGTGAACGGCGAGCTCAGTGGGTGAAGGGCGAAGTGCGGACAGCGCTCCTGGTTCTCATCAACGGTCGCTTCCGTATGGAGTTCCCCGGTCGCAGCGTACTGCTGGAGGAACAGGGCGACTACGTCGTCTGGAAGCGGGGAGTGGACCACTCCTGGGTCGCCGAGGAGGAGTCCGTGGTGCTGACCGTGCGATGGCCCTCCGTGCCCGGATACGCCGTACCGCAGGAGGAAGAGCGGACGGGTCCTGACGCCGAGCACGGCCCTGCCCGTCACTGAACCCCGGCGACGCCGCCCCCGCGGCCGGGCAGTCGGCGGCCCGGCCCGGTTCGACGACGTCGAGCCGGGACCCGGTGCCACAGCCTCATCCTGCCGCCGTATCCGCCTCGAGGACCGAGCGGATCACGTGGCCGGACACCGAAGGGGAGGGGCCGGTGGCCGAGGCCGGGCCTCGACCGGGCCGCCTCAGCCGATCACCGACGCCCGCACGCACAGCACGTCCGGCAGGTGCGAGGCCAGCTGCTGCCAGCTGTCGCCGTCGTCCGCGGAGGCGAACACCTCGCCGTTGCGGTTGCCGAAGTACACGCCCGCCGGGTCGGCGTCGTCCGTGCACAGGGCGTCGCGCAGCACCGTGCCGTAGTGGTCCTCCTGCGGCAGCCCGGCCGTGAGCGGCTCCCAGCTCTTGCCGGCGTCCGCCGTGCGGTAGACGCGGCACCGCCGGCCGGCGGGCACCCGGTCCGCGTCGGCGTTGATCGGGAACACGTACGCCGTGTCGCCGCGGCGCGGGTGGGTCGCCGCCGCGAAACCGAACGTGGAGGGGAGGCCCTCCCCGATGTCCGTCCAGTGCCCGCCCGCGTCGTCGCTGCGGTAGACGCCCCAGTGGTTCTGCAGGTAGAGCCGGTCGGGCGTCGCCGCGTCCCGGGCGACCTTGTGCACGCACTGGCCGAACTCCGGGTCGGGGTCCGGCAGGAACAACGCCGACACACCGGAGTTGGCGGGCGTCCAGCTCTCCCCGCCGTCCGTCGTGCGGAACACCCCCGCCGTCGACACGGCGACGGTGACCGCGCGCGGATCGCGTGCGTCGGTGAGCACGGTGTGCAGGCCCTCGCCGCCTCCGCCCGGAACCCACTTCGATCGCGTGGGGTGCTCCCACAGCGGGCGGACCAGCTCGAAGCTCTCCCCCCGGTCCTCCGAGCGGTACAGCGCGGCGGGTTCCGTGCCCGCGTACACCACGTCGGGCTCGGCCGCCGACGGGTGCAACTGCCACACCCGCTCCAGCGAGGCCTCGGTGTCCGGCGGGAACTTGACGGCGGGGCTGGCCGGTTCGGTCCAGGTCCGGCCCAGGTCGTCGGAGTGGAACACGGAGGGCCCCCAGTGGGCGCTGTCGCCTCCGGCCAGCAGCCGCGGGCTGTCGCCGCGGGTGTCGATGGCGACGGAGTACACGGCCTGCGCGTTGAAGTAGGGGCTCTCGTCGAACGCCCAGGCGCCACCGCGCCGGCGCCCGATGAACAGGCCCTTGCGCGTGCCCACGGCGAGCAGTACTTCGGTCATGCCGATCACCTCCGCGACATCTTTGTCTCAGACACCGGCCAGTCTGCACCCCGCCACTGACAGTACGCCCGAAAAACGCTTCGTCGCAGGTGGGAACGGTGGTGGCGACCCACCGCCCGGCGCCGGCACCCCCTCGGGCCGGGGCGCGTGCGGGAGCGTGGGACTCATGGGACGGTGGAGTCACGGGAGCCGCCGTGAGCATCCCGGAGGCGTCCCCCGTATGGGAAGGCGGTCCGGCAGGTTCGCGCGCTCGTGAGGAGGATGCCTTCGATGGCGTTCCGTGGTCCGAAGATGTGGCTGTGGCGCTGGCGGCGCAATCCGCTCAGGCGCCGCGCGGACGCGGTGGAGGCCTGGGTCGTACTCGGCGCCTGGCTGCTCACCCTCCTGGCCGGAGTCCTGGCCGGTCTCGCGGCGACCCGGTCGGTCGAGGACGGGCTGGCCCGGGAACGCGTGGAGTGGCGTCCCGTCGTCGCCCGTCTCACCGAGCGGGCCCCCGGAACGGCGTCCGCGCACGCGGGTTCGGCCAGCGGTGACCGGGTGTGGGCCAAGGTCGCCTGGACGGTCGGGAACACCTCCCACACCGGGCAGGTCCGTGTACGGCCCGGCAGCGTCCCGGGCGCTCCGGTCACCGTGTGGACGGACCGGCAGGGCCGCCTGGTGACCCGGCCCGCCACCGTCTCCCAGGCCCGGCTGCGGGCCTCGCTGATCGGCGGCCTGGTGGGGGTGAGCGCCGCGGCCGTGCCCTTCGTCGGCGGCCGCATGCTGCGTGGCCGCATGGAACGCCGCCGTATGGACCAGTGGGACGCGGAGTGGTCCCGCTTCGGCCCGATGTGGGGGCGCACGACCGGCTGACCGGCATCGACGCGGCGGCGACGCCGGACCGCCCGGCGCGAGGGGCCTGCCCCGCCGGGGGCGTGCGCCCCCGGCGCGGAGGACTCGCGCCGCGAGGCGGACCAAGCCGCGTCTCGCAGCCGACCGCCCCCGCCGCTACGGCAGCGCCCGTTCCAGGATCCGCGTCAGGTCGGCCGTGTCGGGGAGGGTGCCGAAGGCGTGACCCCAGTCGCCGCCGAGGCGGCTCGCGCAGAAGGCGTCGGCGACCGGGGCGGGTGCGTGACGGACCAGGAGCGAGGCCTGGAGGGTCAGGGCCATCAGTTCCACCAGCCGGCGGGCACCGGCCTCGGTCGTCTCGGACAGCATGCTTCCGAGTCGGGTCACGGCCCCGTCGAGCCGGGCGTCCGCCCCCTGCGCCAGGGCGAGTTCACCGAACAGGGCGTCCGCGGCGCCCGGTGCCCGGCGCAACGCCCGCAGGACGTCGAGGGCGTTGACGTTTCCGGAGCCCTCCCAGATCGACAGCAGCGGGGCCTCGCGGTAGTGGCGGGGCATGCCCGACTCCTCGACATAGCCGTTGCCGCCCAGGCATTCGAGGGCCTCCGCCGTGAAGGCCGGCCCCCGCTTGGTGACCCAGTACTTCCCGACGGCGGTGGCGATCCGGCGGAACGCGGCCTCCCCGGCGTCCCCGCGCACCGCCCGGTCGGCGGCTCCGGCCAGCCGTAGCGTGAGCGTGGTCGCGGCCTCCGACTCCAGTGCCAGGTCGGCCAGTACGTTGCGCATGAGCGGCTGGTCGACCAGCCGGGCGCCGAACGCGCTGCGGTGGCGCACATGGTGCCCCGCCTCCACGAGCGTCTTGCGCATCAGGGTGGCCGACATCATCACGCAGTCCAGACGCGTGCAGTTGACCATCTCGATGATCGTCTTGACGCCCTGCCCCGCGGGACCGACCAGCCAGGCGACCGTGTTGTCGAACTCGGGCTCGGAGGAGGCGTTCGACCGGTTGCCGAGCTTGTCCTTGAGCCGCTGGATGCGGAACGTGTTGCGGGTGCCGTCGGGCAGGACGCGGGGCACCAGGAAGCAGGACAGACCGTCCGGCGCCTGGGCCAGCACGAGGAACACGTCGCACATGGGAGCCGAGGTGAACCACTTGTGCCCGCGCAGGGTGTGGACGCCGGGCTCGGCCGTGGGCGTCGCCACGGTGGTGTTCGTACGGACGTCGGAGCCGCCCTGCTTCTCGGTCATCCCCATGCCCGCCAGCAGGCCGGGCTTCTCGGCCGGCACCCGGAGTCCGGGCTCGTACTCGCGGCCGGTCAGCAGGGGTTCGTAGATCTTCGCCAGGTCCGGCTGCCTGCGCAGTGCGGGCACGGCCGCGTACGTCATCGACGTCGGACAGCCGTGTCCGGCCTCGGTGTGGCCCCACACCAGTCCGCCGGCGGTACGGGCGACGTGGGCGCCGGGCCGGTCGTCCGCCCACGGCGCGCCCGCGAGGCCCTCGGCGACCGCGACCCGCAGCAGGTGGTGCCAGCTCGGATGGAACTCGACCTCGTCGATCCGGTTGCCGTACCGGTCGTGCGTGCGCAGTTCCGGCTCGTGCCGGTTGGCCTGCTCACCCCACTCCTGCGCCTCGGCGCTGCCGGCCGTCAGCCCGAGCCGCCGGACGTCCTCCTCGGCCCAGCCGGCGCCCTCCCGCCGCAGCCCTTCGAGCAGGGCGGTGTCCTCGGAGGCGTCGTAGGGCACCGGGGGAGGGGGCTGGTTGGTGACGTCGTGCGTGGCGGAGTGCTCGTGCGTGGGTGTCGGGGCCATGGACCAATGTTGCACTCTCGCTGCGGTCGCAGCAATAGTGCAACATCAGGACGGTCCGTACAGTACGTGACCATGCCGAGGAACGTGTCAGTGCAGCCCCCCGAGGCCGGCCTGCGGCCGTTGTCCGCGCGGTCGGTCGTCCTGAGCCTGCTGCTGGGAGCGCACCCGCCGGAGCTGTCGGCCAGGGAGCTCGTCCGGGCGGTGGAGCCCTTCGGTGTCGGCGCGTCCACGCTGCGGGCAGCGCTGAGCCGGATGGTGGCGGCGGGCGATCTGCGCCGCGCCGAGACCCGGTACCGTCTCAGCGACCGGCTGCTCGCCCGGCAGCACCGCCAGGACGAGGCCGTCCACCCGCACACGCGGGCATGGGACGGCGACTGGGAGATGGTCGTCGTCACCGCCACGGGACGCGGCCCCGCCGAACGCGCCGAACTGCGGGCCCGGTTGACCGCCGCCCGGCTGGCCGAACCGCGCGAGGGCGTCTGGCTGCGGCCCGCGAACCTGCGCCGCCCGCTGCCGGAGCGGCTCGGCGAGGTGGCACAGCAGTACACGGCCCGGCCGGACCGCCCGGCCGGTGAACTCGCCGCCGAACTGTGGCCGTTGGGCGACTGGTCCGCCGTCGCCCGATCCCTGCTCACCCGCGCGGGCCGTACCCGTCGGCCGGCCGACCGCCTCGCCACCTTCGCAGCCGTCGTACGCCATCTGCTCGCCGACCCCGTGCTGCCCCCCGAACTCCTGCCGCCCGGCTGGCCGGGCGCTGACCTCCGCACCGCCTACGAGGGATACCAGCGGGAGTTGGCGGACACGGTCCCGCAGCGGGAGCACGCGCACGGCGGGGTGTGAGAGCGCGGCCGTATCCGGCGCCCCGCGGGACACCGGATACGGCCGCCTGCACCGCGCCGCGATCAGGGGAGCCGGTCAGGGCGGCCCGGCGCCCGCTCCCGGCCCGGCACCCGCCCTCTCACCTGTACGTGATGTCCGACGCCGCGTACTTGCAGTACGTGCCGTCGGGGCCGGAGCCGTTGGTGGTCGGCTCCTTGCCGGTGTTGTTGCCGATGTACTTCTGGCACGGAACGATCTTCTTGCTGCTGTCCCCGACGATCGTGATGGCCTTCAGGGTCGCGCTGTCGCCGTAGTTGGTGTTGATGCCGACGAGTTTGTTGCCCTTGTAGGTCGCCTCGATGGTGTTGAGGTTGATCGTCCGCTTGTACTGGCCGCTCTTGCAGTTGCCGCACGAGCGGACGAACGTGCCGAAGTTCTTCACCGCGAAGTTCGAGACGTTCAGCGTGCCGGCGCCGTTGAACTGGAACACCTTGTCGCTGGCTTCCTTCGCGCCACCGCCGGAGACGGTGTAGACGTTGGACGACGACGAGCCGAGGAACGTCGCCGCGTCCTCGCCGACGTCCTCCCACCACACGTTCTGCAGCGTGCAGCTGCCCAGGCAGTGGATGCCGTCCGCGGCGGGGGCGCCGATGATGACGTTCTTGAGGACCGCGCCGGCGGCCAGTTCCAGGATCGGCCCCTGGTCCTCGTCCTGGCTGCCGCTGCCGAGGTCCCCGGTGCCGTAGAGGCGCTTCATCCCGTAGTCCTTGGTGCCGGACACCGAGATGGTGGAGGAGACGGCCTGGCTGCCGTTCGCGGTGGGCCAGGTGGCGGCGGCGGCCGGAGTGAGAGCGCCCTCTGTCATGATCATGGCAACCGAGAGGCTGAGTGCGGCCATGGCGCCGGTCAGTGCGCGCGTGCGGGCGCGCGGCCGAGCTGCAGAAGTCATGTCCCGATTCCTTCTGTTGGTCATTCTGTCCGTCTGGGGCGTGCCTGACGTGCCTGTCTTGCCTGCCGTGTCCGGAACGCGGGCCGGGGGCGTCAGAGCTTCCCGGCGCCGGCGCCGCCGGTCACCGAGGCGACGACGGTCGAGGCGGGCTCGGCGGTGTAGCTGTACGGAGCGCTGGTGAAGGTGCCGACCCGCGAGATCTCGGTGGCGGCTCCGCCGAGGTCGTTGCCGCGCAGGTTGGCGTAGCCGTCCACGTCGCTGTCGCGGCTGGTGGTGACCGCGACCACCGTCGAGCGGAACACGTTGTTCTCCACGAGCATCTGGGCGCCCATGCGGGAGTGCACGGCGGTCTCGGCGCCCACGACGTAGTTGTCGTAGAAGTGGCCGGTGCCGAAGCGCAGGCTTGGGATGCGGGAGTAGACGTTGCTGAACTGGTTGTGGTGGTACGTCACCCGCAGGTGCCCGGTGTCCTCGCTCGCGTTGTTGTCGCTGTGGCCGACGAGCGAGCCCTTGAAGTGGTCCTTGAAGGTGTTCCAGGACACCGTGACGTAGTCGGAGCCGTGGTTGATGTCGAGCAGACCGTCGTAGTAGTCCTTGTCGTGATTGCGGTCCGCGGAGAAGGAGTTGTGGTCGATCCACACCTTCGTCGACGCCTGGACGGTGATGCCGTCGGCCGGCGCCACCGGCTTGCTGATGTTCAGGTTGCGGACCACGACGTTGGTCACCTTCTTCAGGCGCAGCCCGCCACCGGTGAACCCGGAGGACGAACCGACGCCCAGGACCGTCGTGTTGGAGCCGATGTCGACCTGACCGCTCAGTGAGATCAGGCCGTTGACCTTGACGACCTTGGCCGTGCTGCCGGTGACGGCTGTCTTGAAGGCGCTCAGGGTCGAGACGGTGACCGCCGAGGCGCTGCCGCCGCCGGTGGTCCCGGCACCGAAGCCGACCGGCGAGGTGTCCGCCGCGGCTGCCGACTGCGGGAGGACGAGGACGGCCGCCGTGGCGAGCGCCACGGCTGCGACCGTCACCAGGCTGGACCTTTGCGGCTGTGTACGCGGGGGGTGAGTACGCATGCGGGTGCGTCCCTTCCGGGTGCGAGTGGGGTCGTGTACGTGAATGCCGTACGCCATGTTGAACGCCATGCGAGGACAGTGCGGCCCGTTAGGGACTCAGCTGCGCCCCTTGGTCACACTGCTGAACGGAACGTAGGGGGTAAGCGCTTTCTAGTCAACGCTTTGCGCAGACGGCATTCGGCCACCCGTGAAGCGGCCGAGGTCCTGGGATCCGATGCCGTGGGAGCGCTTCCATGGTGGCCCCGCCCATGCCACGATGCTCGGCGGACGCCTCCCTTCCGAAGGGGCGGTCCGACGAGAGAGCCGGCGCGTCCCGGTCCGCCGACGGGACGCCTGCCGCCGAACCACGCCCGCGAAGCCGCGACCGGAAAGGTTCGAGAAGACGTGTCCCCCACACCCCGCAACACCGCCTGGAACAGGCCGCGTTCGCTGCTCCTGACGTTCCTCGCCGCACTGGTGCCGTTACTCGCGGCCACCCTGGCCGCCACCCCCGCCGCCGCGCGGACGCAGGCGCCCGGCGCGGTCCCCGCCGCCACCCTGACCGAGGTCACCGGCTTCGGCGACAACCCGAGCAACCTCCAGATGTACGTCTACGCCCCGGTGAACGTCAGCGCCCACCCGGCGGTCGTGGTGGCCGTGCACTACTGCACCGGGTCCGGCCCTGCGATGTACTCGGGCACCGAATGGGCCTCGCTCGCCGACCGGTACGGCTTCGTCGTCGTGTACCCGTCGGTCACCCGCGCGAGCAAGTGCTTCGACGTCTCCTCCCCGCAGGCGCTGAAGCGCGGCGGCGGCAGCGACCCGGTCGGCATCAAGTCGATGGTCGACTGGACCGCCCGCACCTACGGAGCCGACCCGGGCCGGATCTTCGCCACCGGCATCTCCTCCGGCGCGATGATGACGAACGTCCTGCTGGGCGACTACCCGGACGTGTTCGCCGCGGGCGCCGCGTTCTCCGGCGTGCCGTTCGGCTGCTTCGCCACCGCCGACGGCTCGGAGTGGAACAGCGCCTGCTCCGGCGGCACCGTCACCCACAGCCCGCAGCAGTGGGGCGACCTGGTGCGCGGCGCCTACCCGGGATACGCCGGGCCCCGGCCGCGGATGCAGGTGTGGCACGGCACCGACGACGACGTGCTGCGCTACCCGAACTTCGGGGAGGAGATCAAGCAGTGGACCAACGTGCTCGGCGTCGGCCAGACCCCGGCCGCGACCGACTCACCCGCAGCCGGCTGGACCCGCACCCGCTACGGCTCCACCGGTGACCAGGCACCCGTGGAGGCCGTCAGCCTCCAGGGCGTCGGCCACAACCTGTACAGCTACGGCATGGCCTCCCGCGCGCTCACCTTCTTCGGCCTGGACGGCTCCGGCTCCGGGCCGCAGCCGGGCGCCTGCCGGGTGACCGCCACCACCAGCGCCTGGAACACGGGCCTGACCGCCTCGGTCACCCTCACCAACACCGGCACGACCGCGTTCACCGGCTGGCAGCTCGCCTTCACGCTGCCCGCCGGCCAGACCATCACCAACGGCTGGGGGGCCACCTACGCGCCCGCCTCCGGCGCGGTCACGGCGACGAACGCCTCGTACAACGGGACGCTGGCGCCGAACGCGAGCGTCACCATCGGCTATCAGGCCGGGCACACGGGCAACAGCGCGGCACCGGCGGCCTTCACGCTCAACGGGAAGGCGTGCACGGCCGGTTGACACGCGCGGACCGGCGGCGGCCCCGGAGAACTCCCTCGGGCCGCCGCCGGTCGTGGCGAGATCAGTACGGCAGCAGGCGCCCCGAGGGCGTCCTGCGGTCGATCGTCTGGTCACGGGACGGAATGGGCCGACGGCTGACACGAATGCGGATCTGGCGGTTCATGACGCCCTCCTCATGCCTGGTGCGACCAGCCTGGTCGCCGGCTCGGGCGCGCGCATCGTGCCCGGGAGGGATCTACCCCGATCTTGCGGGAGCACTCATCGAGGTGGCCCGTACTTCTCCGGGAGTACCTACTCGTCGGGATGTGCATGTTTTTCGGGGGGGCGTTCCCGGCGTCACACGCTCCCGCGGAGCCCGGCGCGCCCCCGGGCGCCGTGAGTCAGACCGAGCGGTGGTACTGCTCCGGCACCCGTACCCCGGCGCCGAGTTCACGTGCCGCCTGCCGTGCCCAGGACGGGTTGCGCAGCAGCTCGCGGCCGAGCAGGACCGCGTCGGCCTCGCCGTTCGACAGGATCTTCTCGGCCTGCTCGGGGTCCGTGATGAGTCCGACGGCGGCGACCGGCATCGGCGACTCGGCCTTCACACGGGCGGCGAAGGGGACCTGGTAGCCGGGGCCGAGCGGAATGCGCACGCCGGAGGCGTTGCCGCCGGTGGAGACGTCGAGGAGGTCCACTCCGTGGGCGTGCAGTTCGTGGGCGAGCCGGACCGTGTCGTCCGCCGTCCAGCCGCCGTCCGCCAGCCAGTCGGTCGCCGAGACGCGGAAGAACAGCGGCTTCTCGTCCGGCCACACCTCCCGTACGGCGTCGACGACCTCCAGGGCGAAGCGGGCGCGGTGGGCGAACGAGCCGCCGTAGCCGTCGGTGCGGTGGTTGGAGTGCGGGGAGAGGAACTCGTTGATCAGATAGCCGTGGGCACCGTGGATCTCGGCGATCTCGAAGCCCGCGGCCAGGGCGCGGCGGGCCGCGTCGGCGAACTGCCCGACCACGTCCTGGATCTGGGCGACGGTCAGCTCGTCCGGTACCGGGTGCCGTTCGTCGAACGCCACCGGACTCGGTGCCACCGGCTGCCATCCGTGGGCGTCCGCTCCGACCGGCGCGCCGCCCTTCCAGGGCCGGTCGGTCGAGGCCTTGCGGCCGCTGTGCGCCAGCTGCACGGCGGGCACCGTGCCCTGGCCGGCGAGGAAGCGCGTGATCCGGCGGAACGCCTCGACCTGGGTGTCGTTCCAGATGCCGAGGTCGTAGGGGGAGATGCGTCCCTCGGGCGACACGGCGGTGGCCTCGACGACGATCAGTCCCGTGCCGCCGGCCGCGCGCGCCGCGTAGTGCGCGAAGTGCCAGTCGGTGGGCGCGCCGGTCTCCGGACCCTGCGGAGCGGCCGAGTACTGGCACATCGGGGGCATCCAGACCCGGTTCGGGACGGTCACGTCGCGCAGGTCGAAGGGCTGGAAGAGTGAGCTCATGGAGAGCTGCTCCGTTCGTCGCGGATCCGGTGGACGACTCGTACGATAGGCATCGTAGTACGGTGGATGTCAAACTACGAGAGTTGCCGTACAAAGCCTCGTAGACTGGAGCCCCTCCCGCTACGGGGAGCCTCCCGGACGAACTGGAGCCCGCCGTGACCACCGCCGTCCCCGCCGCAGGCAGCCGTGACCTTCCGCATCCGGCGCGGGAGGAGATCCGGCTGGAGGCGGTGCTGCACGCGCTGTCCGACCCGATGCGGCTGCGGATCGTGCGCGAGCTCGCCGCCGAGGGCGGCGAGCTCTCCTGCTCCCACTTCGTGCTGCCCGTCACCAAGTCCACGACCACGCACCACTTCCGGGTGCTGCGCGAGAGCGGGGTGGTACGGCAGACCTACCGCGGCACGGCCAAGATGAACGGCCTGCGCCGCGCCGCCCTGGACGACCTCTTCCCCGGGCTTCTCGGCAGCCTGCTCGCCGCCGCCGAGCGGCAGGCCGTCCGGCTCGGCGGCTGAGCCCGCGGCATCGGCCGAACCCGCCCTGACCGGCAGGGAGTTGCAAAGTCCGGAAGGTGGTTGAAGAGCAGGTTCGGCGCGATCGCGGTCAGGCGGCCGGCGCCGCCACCTACCCCGAGCCGGCCTGCCGGGCCGCCGTCAGCAGCGACTCCCAGTCGGGGAGCTTGACGACGCCCCGCCCGAGCGACGCCCCGAGCCGCGCCTCCGCCCGCTCGATCGCCTGCCATCCCGGCCACTCGACGGGATCGAGCCCCTCGGCCCGCAAGACCGTGAGCGGATCGCCGGGAATCTCCTTCTGTGCGACGACGTCGGCGTCCTCCAGCAGCGACAGCACCGTCTCCTTCGCGCAGGGCCGGTTCGTGCCGATGACACCCGTCGGGCCGCGCTTGATCCAGCCGGCCACGTACTCGCCCGGCGCGACCACGCCCTCGCGCAGCACCCGGCCGGCCAGATGGGGGACCGTGCCGCTCGCCGCGTCGAACGGCAGCCCCTCCAGCGGCACCCCGCGATAGCCCACGGAACGCAGCACGAGCTGGGCCTCGATGTCCTCGTACCGCCCGGTGCCGGTCACTCCGCCCCGGCCGTCCGGCCGTGTCCGCTCGAAGCGCACCGCGCCCACCCGGCCGCCGTCGGGCAGGAGGGCGATGGGACGCAGGAAGAAGCGCAGCCGCATGCGGCGCGCCGCGCCGGTCGCCGGAGTCCGCGTCCAGTCCCGCAGCACCTCCACGTTGCGCCGCTGCGGGGCGGGCAGCGCCGAGGGGTCCAGCCAGGCCGGATCGAGCGCGAGCTCCGCCGGGTCCACGCTCACGTCGGTGCCGGGCAGGGCGCCGAGTTCGCGCAGTTCCTTGGTGGTGAAGCGGGCCTGCGAGGGGCCGCGCCGGCCCGCGATGTGGATGTCGGTCACCCGGCTCGCGGCCAGCGCGGCGAGGGCGGGCTGCGGCATGTCGGTGGGGCTCAGTTCCGCCGGGCCCCGCGCCAGCATGCGGGCCACGTCGACGGCCACGTTCCCGACGCCGATGACCACGGCCGAGCGGGCGCCGAGCACGAAGTCGCCGGCGCCGGCGTCCGGGTGGGCGCTGTACCAGGACACGAACTCGGTCGCCGACCAGCTGCCCGGCAGGTCCTCGCCGGGGATGCCGAGATGCCGGTCGGTGGCGGCGCCCACGCAGTACACGACCGCGTGGTACAGCTCCCGCAGCCGGGCTGCGGACGGTCCGCCGGGCCCGATCCGGACACCGCCGAGGAAACGCACCCGCTCGTGCTCCAGCACCGTCCGCAGATTGCCCTGCAACGACTTGATCTTCTCGTGGTCCGGTGCCACGCCGTACCGCACCAGGCCGTACGGGCACGGCAGCCGGTCCAGGACGTCGACACGCACCTCGGGGTCCAGCTGGACCAGGCTCTGGGCGGTGTAGCACCCGCTCGGCCCGGAGCCGACGACGGCGACACGCAGCACGGCGGAACTCCTTACCCGGAGGATTCAGCGGAGATCGCTCACGCCTCCAGGATGGCACCGCGGCCGCTGCGCTGACAGGGTGTGGCGGCCGGTCGGGGTGCGCGTGTCCTTTCGTATGGATTGTGATCATGAGGTTACGTTGCGTGTGTGCTGGAAGCATCCTTTCTTAATCTTTCTGATCGTTGTCCGACGGACGGTGCGGTGTCCGTGTGGCCCGCGTGGGAGGTGCGGGAGGACGGCGACGCCACCTCGTGGTTCCATGTACGGCTGGCGTTCACCGACGGCGCCCGGGTCGACGCCCTCGCGGTGGTGTCCGGAGGCGGGCTGTGCCTGGAGGACGTGCGGGCCCGGCCGGCGCTGTCCCTGGACGACCTCGCGGTGCTCGCCGACTGGATCGAGGGGCCGCTGGCCGAGACGTGCGGCGCGGAGCCCGAGCCGGGGGAGCGGACCGGACCCGGCCGGGCCAGGCCGCCGTGGCCGTGCGGGGTTGAGGGGCGGTGGCTGGTCGCGCAGGAGTACCGCGCGGCACAGGAGAGGGGCGTCGATCCGGTGCTCGCGGTGATGTGCGCGAGCGGGCACAGCCGTCGCCGGTCACTGCGCCTGATCGCCCAGGCGCGTGACGCGGGCTTCCTGGCACCCGGCCACGCCCGACGCTGAGCGCGGCGCGGGGCCCGGCGGCATCCGCGGGCCAACGGTCCGACGTGCGAGCCCCGTTACTGCATCTCCCGCATCCGGGTGATCTCGCTCGTCTGCTGGGCGACCACGTCGTCGGCCATCTCCTCGATGCGGATGTTGTTGCCCTGCCCCTTCACCTCCGCGGCCATGGTGAGCGCGCCCTCGTGGTGAGTGACCATCAGCTTCAGGAAGAGTGCGTCGAACGCCTTCCCCCTCGCCGCCCGCAGCGCGCCCAGTTGGGCCTCGGTCGCCATGCCGGGCATCGCGGAGTGCGTGTGGCCGCCGCCCGACTCGTCCTCGCCGTACGTCCGCAGCCAGCCCCGCATGCCGTCGATCTCCGGGCCCTGCGCGGCGGCGATGCGCTCGGCCAGCCGCTTGAGCTTCGCCGACTCGGCGCGGTCCGGCACGAGTTCGGTCATCTCCAGGGCCTGCGTGTGGTGCTCGATCATCCTGCGCGCGTACGACAGGTCGGCCGCGTTGGGGGAGTCGTCGTCGGCGCGCTGCTCCGCCGCGTCCGCGGCGGACAGGGTCCGGTTCGCCTCGCCCGGCCTGCCCGGCACGAGGACCGACGGCCCGCTCGCCGCGGGCGGGTTCGCGTCGGACGAGGAGTCGCAGCCGCTCACCCCGAGGACGGCCACAGCGGCCAGCGCGGCCATGACCAGGGACGCGCGCGACGCGCGAGGTAAGAGCACAACGACCTCCGGTGGCAGGCGGGTTGGGGCGCAAGTGGTGGGTGCCGAGGACCGTCCTAACACGCTTCCGCCCGCGAGTGATCAAAAACCTTCATTACGTCTTCGTTGCCATCTGTTGATATGTGCATGGTGAAGACGATACTGCGGGGGTGCGTGAACCGTTCCGGCGCGGAACGGAACAAGGGAGGAAACAGTGATCCTGTTAAACGACCCCCGAACACGGCGCAGACGGCTGGGAGTCGCCACCGCCGCGGCCGGGCTCCTGGCGGCGCTGCTGACCGCCGGCCCAGCCGCCGCGACCCCCGACCCCGGGGACGGCACGGGCACGGCGAAAGAGGTGTCCCGCAGCGCCCGGGCCGAGGTCGGAGCGGCCATCTCCGACGGCGCGATACCCGGGCAGGACGAGATCGTCCACTCGGCGAACATCGAGCACCTCGCCAACGTCCCCAAGGAGGCCCTCGCCGGCTTCAACTCGGACCTGGCCTTCCAGGGCAGGTACGCCTTCGCCGGCAACTACGACGGCTTCCGCATCTTCGATATCAGCGACCCGAAGGCCCCGAAGACGGTCGCCCAGGTCCTGTGCCCCGGCTCGCAGAACGACATCTCCGTCTCCGGCGACCTGCTGTTCCTGTCCACCGACTCCTCGCGCAGCGACAGCAGTTGCAACAGCACCACGCAACCCGTCACCGAGAAGTCGTCGTGGGAGGGCATGAAGGTCTTCGACATCAGCGACAAGACCAACCCGAAGTACGTCGCCGCCGTCGAGACCGCCTGCGGCTCGCACACCCACTCGCTGGTGCCCGAGCGCAAAGACGTCTACATCTACGTCTCCTCGTACTCGCCGAACGCCGCCTACCCCGACTGCCAGCCCCCGCACGACGGCATCTCGGTCATCAAGGTGCCGCGCAAGGCCCCCGAGCAGGCGGCCGTCGTCGGCTTCCCGGTGCTCTTCCCCGGTGAGGGCCCGGACGGCGGCGGCAACCCCGGCGCGCCCACCAACCCCGGCGTCTCCAAGACGACCGGATGCCACGACATCACCGTCCTGCCCTCCAAGGACCTGGCCGCGGGCGCCTGCATGGGCGACGGCATCCTCTTCTCCGTCAAGGACCCCGAGCATCCGAAGGTCATCGACCGGGTGCAGGACAACGTCAACTTCGCGTTCTGGCACTCGGCGACCTTCAACCAGAAGGCCAACAAGGTCGTGTTCACCGACGAGTTGGGCGGCGGCGGCGCGGCCACCTGCAACGCGGCGATCGGACCGAACCGCGGCGCCGACGGCATCTACGACATCGTCGGCAAGGGCGACAAGCGCAAGCTCGTCTTCCGCGGCTACTACAAGATCCCCCGCCACCAGGCCGACACCGAGAACTGCGTGGCGCACAACGGCTCGCTGATCCCGGTCAAGGGCAAGGACATCATGGTCCAGGCCTGGTATCAGGGCGGCGTGTCGGTCTGGGACTTCACCGACTCCACCAGCCCGAAGGAGATCGCCTACTTCGAGCGCGGGCCGCTCGCCACCGACGCGCTGTCGGTCGGCGGCGCGTGGTCGGCGTACTACTACAACGGCTACATCTACTCCAACGACATCGTGAAGGGCTTCGACGTCCTCAAACTCAGCGACCGGCGCACCGACCCCGCCCGGCGGGTCCATGTGCGTGAGCTCAACGTCCAGACGCAGCCGGACTACTTCGACTGACCCAGCTGACCCGACTGACCCGGCTGACCGGACGCCTGCTCACCCGTCGCGAAGAACCGTGACAGATCGGTCTCACAGGTCCCGCCGGACGCCTCGCCGTCCGGCGGGACCCCCAGCTCCGGGGCCAGCCCGTAGCGCCGGAACAGATCGGCGCGCAGCGTCGGCACGGGCATCGGGACTCCGGGGACCAGAGCGGCGAAGACCGCGCCCATGAGCGCGGCGCGCAGCATCGGGTAGTCGCTGCCGACGTTCTGCGAGCCGTAGCGGGCGACGGTGTCCCCGAGCAGCTCGGACAGCCGCTGCTGCTCCGGGCACTGCACGAACCCCTCCGCCTGCAGCAGGCCCGCCATGTGCTGGCGCATCAGCACCGGCCGGTCCCGGGCCAGACCCAGGATCGCGTCGACGGCCCGCGCCAGGCGCTCCCGCCCGTCCTCCGTGCGCGGCTCACGCTCCAGGGCCTCCTCCAGCGTGCGGTGCATCAGCCGGTGCACGGCCGACTGCACCAACTGGCGCTTGCCGGGGAAGTAGTACGACGCCAGACCCCGGGCCGAGCCCGCCCGGTCCGCGATGTCGCCGAGCGTCGTCGCGTCGTAGCCGCGCTCGCCGACCAGCTCGACCGCCGCCTGCAGAAGCCGCTCCCGGGAACGCCGGCGCAACTCTTCATTGACCGAGGCGCTGCGCGGGGACATGCTGTAACTCCTGCGTTGACTGGTTGCCAGCCAACTATACTCAACGCGACCGGACAAGCCCGTACCCGGGCTCTGTCCGGGCTGCTGCCTGCCCTGGGCGGCGCGGGGGATCGTCCAGGGCGGGTGAGCACACCCGGGGTCGTCGCCCCGGTACTTCCCGGCCGGGCCGGCGTCCACCAGGTCCAGCACCGGCAGCAGTCCGTCCGGCCGCGAGGACACCGGCAGATGGTCCACGAAGTGCAGGCGGCAGCCGAGGGCCGCCGCACCGCCGTCGGCCCGCCGGTCGTCACCCACCATCAGGGTCCGGCGCGGATCGGCGTCGAGCGCGTCGCACGCGGTCGCGAACAGCCGCGTGTCCGGCTTCTGGATGCCGTGCTCGAACGACAGGACGTACGTGCCCACGTAGGCGTCGAGGCCGTGCTCGCGGAAGACGGGCCGCAGGTCCCAGCCGATGTTGCTGACCACACCGACACCGATCCCGCGCTCGCGCAGGGTCCGCAGGACGTGGGCGGCGTCCGGGTAGGGGGCCCAGGCGGCCGGCGTCATGTGCCGGTCGTAGAGCGCGTCGTGCAGCCGGGGGTCGGGCAGCGGCACCTGGCGGGAGAGGCCCGTGTACGCGGCCCGGTGCAGCGCGGCGCTCTCGTCGCGGACGCGCCAGATGCCGGCGACCGGCTCGGGGATCTTCTCGGCGGGGGCGCCGCCGGGCAGGGCGCCGGTGCTCTCCAGTGCCTGCGCGGTCTGTCTCAGCTCGGTGTCGCCGAGGCGGAGCCCGAAGTCGTCCAGGACGGCGCGCAGCCAGGACTCGGCGGACTCGATGCGGAAGAGGGTTCCGGAGAAGTCGAACAGGACGGCAGACATGCGCCGGACTGTACCGGCGCCCTTCACCGGCGAACGCCCCGCCGGGGGTGCCGCGGTCCGGCGTCCGGAAAGCCAAGGTGGGTACCCCAAGAAGTTCGCTGTCGGTCCGTCAGGCCCGTGGGGCGCCTCACGTGGCTCGCGTCGGCAGTTCTCCACTCCGGGGCAGGCGGTCGTACACCGACACGGCCGCCGCCACCACGAGCCCGCCGAGCAGCCAGCCGCCCACCACGTCCGAGGGCCAGTGGACGCCGAGCCACACCCGGGTGAGGCCGACGCCCAGCACGGAGAGCACGGCCGCGGCCAGCGCCGTACGCCACAGGGTGCGGCCGGCGCGGTGGTGGTGGAGCAGCCACAGGAGCAGTCCGCACACGACCGTGGCCGTCAGGGCGTGGCCCGAGGGGAAGGCCGTGTAGTGGGCGGAGTCGACGGGGTCCGGCCAGACGGGCCGGGGCCGGTCCACCGCGGCCTTGAGCCCCTGCTGCAGCAGTGTGGCCAGCGCACATGTGGCCGCCAGCCATAGTGCGGTCCACCATGCCGAGCGCCGCCACACCAGCCACACCATGGCGACGGCACACACGATGCGAAGGGTCAGGGGATCCCAGACCCAGTCCGTCAGAACGCGGAACACATGCGTGGTGCCGGGTTCGTCGACCGCCCAGCGATGGGTGGTGCGCGCGACGGCGCCGTCGACGCTGATCAGGGGGTGCCACCGCACAGCCACCAGGGTGAGCAGCAGCGCGGAGCACGCGGCCAGAGCACAGGCGAGACGGGCGGCGGCGCGGTGCTCCGACGGACGGGGAGGGGAGTCGACGGGGGGCGGGTGCATGCTGCGATCCTCGCCGACCGGCGGGGCGGGAGGCCAGTTCCGGGGCGGGCGACGGGAGTCGGGGGGTGTGCGGTGGCTGCGTTCGGTGGTCGGGTGCGGTGGGTTCGGGGTGCGTGGTGGTCTTCCAGTGCTGCGGGATTTCAGGTGCGATGCGGTCGCCGTGGCGGGCCGCGATCGCCGCCACCTTCGGGCAGCGGGCACGCTTTTGCAGCGCCCTGTCCCCTTTCCGGCCCCGGTGTCCGGCCTCCCGCCGCCTGGCTCCCGATGCCTGCGCCCGGCGTCGGCGCCTGGGTCCCGATCCCGGCCCCCGACCCGGCGCCTGGCCCCAGCGCCCGCTCCCGCCGCCCAGGTCCCGATCCCGCTGGCCGCCGCCCGAGTCCCGCGCCTTATCCCAGCGCCCTGAGCCCCGGTACGAAGGCCACCAGCACGGGAACCGCCGGGACCAGCGCGGCCGCTGCCATGAGGCGCAGGCGGCGGCCCGCGGTGAAGCGGTCGGGCGGAGCGAGCAACCGGTCCACCCGCCGCGGCACATGGGCCTGGGGTGTCGGCCCGGGGCCGAACACGCCCCGGTCCTCGTTGACCTCCACCAGTGCGAGCGCTGTCGTCAGCCGGCCGAAGCGGCGGGAGGCCATGTCGTCGGCGGCGAGTTCGACCAGGCGGTGCATCTCGTCGCGGAACGCGGCGAACACCGGCACCCGCGGGAACCCGTCGGCCAGCGCGGCCGAGCAGTGCAGCAGCCAGTCGTGCCTGGCCTGGGCGTGGCCCTCCTCGTGGGCGACGAGGGCGTCCACCTGCCGGCCCTTCAGCCGGCGCAGCGCGGCCGTCGTGATCACGAGCCGGGGCGCGGTGCCCGACAGCCACCAGGCGTCACACCTCTCGCCCTCCAGGACCACGAGTCGGCCCGCCGGGTCCTCGCCGGGCAACTGCGGGGCCCGCACGAGAAGTTCGGCCCGTCGCAGCCGACGCCGGCTGCGCGCCCCCGCCACCTCGCGCACCAGCATCGCCGCGGTCCACACGCCTCCGCAGGCGAGCGCCACCGCTGTCGCCGCCGCCCAGGGGCCCGCCGCCGTACCGGTCGCGTAGGCCCGTACGACGGAACGCGGTGCCGGGGCGAAAAGGTGACCGTGCAGCGCCTGCCAGGAGGCCGCCGCGCTGAGCGTCATGGACAGCGCGCAGCACAGCAGGACGGCCGCCACCACGCACTGCCACACCCACAGGGCGAGCACCGGCTCGCGGTCCGGCCAGTCGGCCCGGGCCAGCAGCCGTGGGGCGACGACGGCGGCCAGCGCGCCGAGCAGCAACAGTGCCGCGGGGACCATCATGGGGGCAGCCTATGAGCGGGGAGCGGAGCCGTAACGGCCTGCCGCGGCAAAGTGACGCAGACAACGGCCGCGCCCGGCACGGTGTCCCTGACGGGTCGTGTCGTCTTGGCATGCGTATGTCCGGGGATGGGCGGCCCCCTCCCGAGGCCCCCGACGCCTGTCGCCCGCCGTGCCCGTGCCCGCCCCCGGTCACAGGAGCAGCAGCGAGCAGCGGCGAGCGGCAGCGCCACCATGGCGACGCCCGAGGGGGCTCACCCGCGCCTCGATCCGGCACCCCCACAGGGTCGGCGACATCGCCACCAGCGCGCCCCGGACGGGGTCTCGTCGCTCCCCCCGACCCACCCCTGCTCACAGGGTCAGCAGCATCGCCACCATCGCGATGCCCATCGCGAGTCGGCAGGCCCGGGCCAGTTCCGGGCGGTCGCCCCAGGCGGCGGTGCCCGCGCCGGCCGTGGCGGGTACCAGGCGGGCGCCGGAGAGCAGGACGTAGGCGGTGAAGTACAGGAGCAGTACCACCGTCAGCGGGGGGAAGCCGGAGCCGCCGTGCCCGGCGTGTCCGCCGGGCGGCGCGGGGGAGGCGCCCATCGCCACCGCCATGTAGACCATGGCGCAGGCCCCGACCAGATGGTGCAGGTGGTGGCCGCCGGCCCGGGCCGCCCACAGGGCGTGCACGGTGGCCGCGCCGAAGACGGCCAGGTAGCCGGGCCAGGCCCAGGGGGGCGGGGTGAACGCGGTCGCGGGCACGGCCATCGCGGCCATCCCGAAGCCCATCACCGCCTCACCCCCGGCGGCGCGGCGCTGTTCCTCGACGGTGCTGCGCATCCGCAGCAGACAGTAGGCGCCGGTGGCCGCGCACAGTGCCACCAGCAGCCAGCCGGGCGAAGCCGGTCCGTGCACGCCCACCTCCGCGCTCGACGGTCGGTCCGACGATCGGTCAAGGAATGCCCGGGCCGCGCGGCGCGCAAGCGAGCGCAGGGATGTACACGGGGCGCGTTCGACGGAGCACAGCTGGTGACCGCGAGAGAGGCTGGACTGTTTACAAGTAAAACACCTGTTAAGCTGATGGTCATGAGCAGCGCGCCCCCCACCCCCGGTACTCCGCCCGCCCGACGTCTTCCGCTGGCCGGCGTGCTGCGCCTCGGGCGGCCCTCCGACATCTGGTTCAAGCCCGCGCTGAGCGTGGTCGCGGCGGTCGCCCCGCCGAACCTGACCCTGCTGGCGCTGGGCCGGCTCGATCTGGCGATGTACACCATGGCCGGCTCCCTGTGCGCGCTCTACGCCCACAACCGCCCCTACGCCGCCCGCGCCCGCGCCCTGGCCTGGGTCGTGCTCGGCATGCTGGGCGGCCTGGCAGTCTCCCTGGTCACGGCCTCGCTCACCGGCAGTGCCGTCGTGCTGGTCACCGTCGGCGCACTGCTGGCGGCGGCCCAGAAGGCGGTGTGCGACGCGTCCCGTGTCGGGCCGCCCGGCAATGTGGTCCTCACCTTCGTCACCTCCGCCTCCCTGTTCGCCCCGCAGACCCTCGGCCAGGTCCCCGGCCACCTGGGCCTGGCCGCCGCGGCGGGCGTCTGGGCCTGGCTCGTCGGCATGGCGCCCGGACTGCTGCGCCCGCACGGCCCCGAACGCCGGGCCACCGCGCACGCCCTGAACGCCGCCGCCGCGTACGCCGCCACGCGCGGCACCGGCGCCGGCGACGGCCCCGCCCGGGCCCGTGCCGGCGCGGCCGCCGCCGTACACGCGGCCTGGCAGTCGCTGCTGTCGGCCGGCCCGCGCAACACCACCCGGCGCACTCTCGAACGGCTCGTGGTCCGGGCGGAGGTCGCCCTCGCCGCGCCCGCCGACACCGACCCGGAGCGGCTGTCCGCCTGGGCCCGCCAACTGCGCGGCAACGGTCCGCTCCCGCGGCCCGGCCACCCGGCGGCCGACGACGACGAACTCCTCGGCGTGGATGCCGAACTGGCCGCCACGGCCCGCCCCTGGTGGACCCGGCTCGGGCCGCTCACCCCTCTCGCGGTGCGCACGGCACTCGGCTGCGCCCTCGCCGGCTACGCCTCCCTCGCCCTCGGTGTCGGCCGCCCCTACTGGGCCCTGGTCACCGCCGCGTCGCTCTACCAGGCGAACCTCACCCTGACCTGGAGCCGCGGTGTCCAGCGCGTCGTCGGCAACCTCGCCGGCGTGCTGCTGTTCGCCGCCGTCGCCCCGCTCGCCCACCTCGGCGGGGCAGCCCTCGTGCTGTGCTGCCTGGCGTTCAACTTCGGCGCCGAGGCGCTGATCGGCCGCAACTACTGGCTCGGCAGCGTCTGCGTGACGCCGATGGCGCTGCTCATCTCCGAGTTCGCCGGGACGCAGGAGCCGGGGCGGCTGATCACCGAGCGGGTCGTGGACACCGTGGTCGGCGCGCTGGTCGGCTTCGTCGCCGCCGTCGCGGTCACCAACCGGCGCGCGGGCGACCGCATCGAGGACGCCCTGACCGCCGTCGAGGGGGCCCGCGCGGAGGCCGCCGCCCTGCTGGCGGGAACGGGTCCCGCCCCCGTGGCGCTGGAGGACGCCCGCCGCAGCCTGGCCGCCGCCCTGGTCGAGCTGCGCGTCACCGCGGAGGCCGCGTCCGGCGAGTGGTGGCAGCGAGCCCTGCCGCACGAGCGGGTGGTGCTCACCGAGCGGACCGCACACCGTACGCTCGCCGCGACGGTACGGCGCCAGGGGCTGCTCCTGGACCCGCGTGAGGGCAGGACGACGGAGGGTGTACGGCCATGACGGCACCGAACGGGCGGCAGGCGGGCGCGACCAGGGACGACACGGTCGCCGCGGTCGTCCGGCAGTGGCAGGCCGTCCATCCCGACCTCGACACCGGCCCCATGGAGATCATCGGCCGCGTCAACCGCTGCGCCGCCCTCCTCCAGCAGGCCGAGGACGCCCCGCTGCGCCGGGCCGGACTCAGCCGCCCCGAGTTCGACCTGCTGGGCGCGCTGCGGCGCACCGGCCACGAACTGACCCCGGGGGACCTGGCCCGGGAGACGTTCTCCTCCGGGGCGGCGGTCACCAAACGCCTCAAGGTGCTGACCGAGCGCGGCCTGGTGGAGCGCCGGGGCGACACCCGCGACCGCCGCGTCGCCCACGTGCGCCTCACGGACGCCGGGCGGGACCTGGTGGACGGCATCCTGCCCGCCCAACTCGCCTACGAGACCGCCGTGCTGTCCGGCCTCGACCCGGCGGGGCAGGACGAACTCGCCGGACTGCTGGGCGGCCTGCTGGAACAGCTCGAAGGACGCCTCGGGGCCCTGCGCGGCTGAGCCGGGGCCCCCCGGGCACGCAAGTCCCGGTGGGTGACCGGTTATTGACGTGACCGGCGCCTCCTTCCTACGTTCGAGCGGATCGGTTCGGATCGCCGGCCGGTGTACGAGATGTCGGACGAAGGATGTGTGCCGTGGCATCAGCCGAGGCCCCCGCGACCACCGTCACGCCCGCCTCCGCTCCCGAGAGGCTCACCGTCGACCTCGGGGCCGGGACGGGCCCCTTCCACGGCGGCGCGAGCGGAACGCTCTACGGCCTGTACGGCGACGGAGTGCCCAGCCGCGCGGTCGTCGAGGGCATGTACGTCCGCACCGTCACCACCAAGGCCCAGGACGGCACCCAGCACCCCGGCGCCGACGCCCTGGAGGTCCTGCCGTCGTTCGTCGCGGCGGGCGGCAGGGACCTGTACCTGTACCTGACCGACATCCACCGCGGCTTCCCCTACGAGTGGCCCGGCGCGAGCGGCGCGGAGCGGCTCGCCGGGTACCGGGAGAGCGTCCGCCGCCAGGTCGAACAGGTGGTGACCCTGGGGGAGTTGGCCTCACACGTCGTGTACGTGCCGTTCAACGAGCCCGAGGGCAACATGTTCGGCGAGGGGGAGTGGAGCCACGACCGGGTGTCCTGGCGCACCGACCCCCGGCACTACTTCGCGGCCTGGGCGGACTTCCACCGCCTGATCAGGGGCCTTCACCCCGGCGCGCGGATCGCGGGCCCCAACACCTGCGTCCTGTACCCGGAGGTGCGGGACTTCCTGGAGTTCGCCCGGGACCACGGCGTCCTGCCCGACGTGGTCACCTGGCACGAACTCTCCTCGCCCGCCGAGGTGCGGATCAATGTCGACCGGTACCGGGCCCTGGAACGGGAGTTGGGCATCGGCCCGCTGCCGGTCAACCTCAACGAGTACGCGCACAACTACCACTTGTCGGTCCCCGGGCAGATGGTCCAGTGGATCGCCGCCGTCGAGGAGTCCAAGGTCGACGCCGACATGGCCTACTGGAACATCGCCGGCAACCTGAACGACTCGGCGGTGGAGGCGAACAAGGGCAACGGCCAGTGGTGGCTGTTCAACGCCTACGGGCAACTGACCGGCGACACCGTGCGGGTCACCGCGCCGCACCCGGGAGCGCAGTACACCCTGCAGGGCGTCGCCGCGCTGGACCGCGCGAAGCGGCAGGCGCGGCTGCTGTTCGGCGGCGCGGGCGGAGTCGCGGACCTCGTCTTCGAGCACGTCGACGCGGACGTCTTCGGGCCGGTCGTGCACGCACGGCTCCTTGAGATCCCCTGGACCGGCCAGGTCGGCTCCTGCGCCCAGCCCACGGTGCTGCTCGACACCCTGGTGCCCGTCCAGGACGGCCGGGTGACCCTGCGCGCCGGCGACCTGCGGGAGATGTCCGCCTACCAGCTGATCCTCGCGCCCGGCGGCAGAGGGCAGGCCGCCGCCCCGGCCGCGGCCGGGTGGCGGCGGACGTACGAGGCCGAGGACGCCGCGTACACCGGCGGCGGTCGCCGTCTGAACGGTCCGGAGGGGTCGCCGGCGAACGTCGACAAGTTCGCGACGTCCGGCGGACATCACGTGGGCGGGCTGCGCACCGGCTCCGACGGGATGCTCACCTTCGACGTCGAGGCCCCGCAGGACGGCACGTACGTCGTCAGTGTCCTCGCCAACTCCCACAACCTCGCCGACCTGGTCCGCGAACAGGGCCCCACCAACGTCTTCCTGCGCGTCGACGGCGGGCAGGCGCGCGAACTGCGGCTGCCCCTCGGCTACAAGTGGGCGGTGTGGGGCCACACCGACACCGAGGTGACACTGACCGCGGGACGGCACCGGATCACCCTCGCGGCGCAGGACCCCGAGCTGGGGGTCACCCGGGGCGACGCGGTCGTCGACAGGCTCGACCTGACCCTGCGCGAGGCCGACCCCACCGCACGCTACGACGCCGAGTACGCCGACCTCGGCGGGGGCGCGCACCCCGCCTACGACCGCCCCGGCGCCTCGGGCCCCGGAGCCGCCGTACTGCCGCCGGGCGCCACCGCCACCTTCTGGGTGCACGCCGCCGAGGACGGCGAGGCCACGGTGACCGTCGACCTCCTCGGGCCGGGCCGGGGGCGGATCGCGGTCAACGGCGAGGACCTCGGGGCCCTCGTGCCCGGCGCCCGCGCCGTGTTCCTGTCCGGAGGCGTCAACAAGCTGACGGTCACAGGGACTTCGCAGGCCCTGGTGCTGGACCGGGTGTGCGTGGGCCCGTCCCGGGGGCAGTTGCCCAGCACGGTGTACGCCGCCGAGGAAGGGACCCTCACCGGCGCGGCCACGGTGACCGGCGGTTACTCCTACGCCACCGGAGGCAAGGCGGTCGACGGCATCGGCGCCGGGCCCGGCAACGCCCTCACGCTGACGGTGAGCGCCGAGCGCGCCGGACGGCACGCGCTGACCGTCCGCTACTCCAACGGCGAGCAGGCGCCCGCGACCCACTACAACCCCGACCCCGTCTGCCGGCACGCGGACATCTCCGTCAACGGGGCCGCGCCGGTGCGTGTCCTGTTCCCCACCACCTTCCACTTCAACAACTTCTGGGACCTGTCCGTCCCCGTCACGCTGGTGCCGGGAGCCAACACGGTCACCTTCACCGCCGACCAACTCCCCGACTTCGACGGCGAGACGTACAACGCATTCGGGCAACGCTCCGCCTACGCCCCGGTGATCGACCAGGTCACGGTGACACCGCTCGCCTGACAGGTGTGCGGCGGCGGCCGGGAGCCCGGCCCCGGTCACCGCTCGTCGCCCGCCCGGTACACGCCGAACACCGCGCCCTGCGGATCGCGCAGTACCGCGATGCGGGGTCCGTCGGGCACGGAGGTCGGCTCCATCAGGACGGTGCCGCCCGCGCCGGCTGCCACACCCGAGAGGGCGTCCACGTCCGCGGCGGCGAAGTACGGCAGCCAGTGCGGCGCCACCTCGGGCGGGAACTTGTCGTCCATCGTCACCATGCCGCCGAAGTCGGCGCCCTCGATGCCCCACTGGGTGTAGTGCGCCGAGGAGTTGACGCTCCAGCCGAACACCGTCGTGTAGAAGGCCGTGGCCCGCTCGGGGGCCCGCGTCATCAGCTCCACCCAGCCGAGCGCGCCGGGCGCGTTGAACAGGCCGGCGCCCGGGAAGGCGCGCGCCTGCCACATCTGGAAGGCGGCGCCGCCCGGATCGAGCGCCACCGTGAACCGGCCCGCGTCGAACACGTCCATCGGTCCGACCAGCACCGTGCCGCCCGCACCGGTCACCTCGCGCGCGGCGGTGTCCGCGTCCGGCACCGCGAAGGACACGTTCCACGCCACCGGCTGCGTCTCCTGGTACAGCGGGGACAGCGCGGCGACGGCCGCGTCCCCCAGGTGCGCGACGGTGTAACCCCCCGCCTCCTGGCGCGGGTCCGTCTCGGGGCGCCAGCCGAACAGCTCCGCGTAGAACCCCTTGGCCGCCGCCACGTCGCTGGTCCCCAGCTCGGTCCAGCAGGGCCCGCCGTAGACCGGCTTCTCAAGCTTCATGGCGTTCCTTCCGCAGGCACGGCCCCCTCCAGCACGCTAGTCCCCGGCACAGGCGAGGGCCATCCGGCGCACGCCCCTCGCCCCCGGCCACGACCTCGCCGTACGCTCGACCCGTACCGCATCGCATGGCGGCCTCCCGGTTCAACTCCCTGCCTCCGGAGGTCCCGCATGTCCGCGCTCGAGGTGCGCCCCTTCCACCGCGCCGACCGCGACCAGCTCACCGAGTTGGTCAACCTGCACGTGGCCGCCGTCATCCCCGGAGTCCTGGTCTCGACGAACACCGTGCTCAGCGGCCTGGAACGGCAGCCGGCGGAGTTCGTCACGGATCCGTGGGTGAGCGAGCGGGCGACGCTCGTCGCCGAACAGCGTGGAACCGTCGTCGCCGCCGCCCATCTGCTGCGCTACCGCTCCGGCCCCGAGGTCGGCGACCACTACCGGGACGCGGGCACGGTCGAATGGTTCGTGAGCCGCCCCGAGGCGTCCTCCCGGTCGGACGCCGGGGAGGCGGCCGACCTGCTGATGAGCGCCTGTCTGGCGCGGCTGGCCCGCTGGCGGGTGCGGGTGCGCTACGCCGAGGGTGCCCTGCCGGCCCCGGCCGTGTACGGACTCCCGCGTCCCTGGCCGCACATCCGCGCCGTGTACGACCGCGCGGGCTTCCGGCACACCGGCGGCACGGAGGTGCTGCTCATCGCGCGCGTGGAGGACCTGCCCCGGCCCGAAACCCGCCCCGGCGTGACCTTCGAGCGCACCCTGGGGGAGTGCGGAACCCGCTTCACGGCGTACGAGCGGCGACGCGTCCTCGGCTTCGTCGAGGTGGACACGGCACTCGCGCGGCCCGAACGGCATACACGCGCCCCGGGACTTGCCGACATCGGCAATCTGCACGTCACCCCGGCCGCCGGTGCGGGCTGGGAGCACCGCCTGCTGGGCCACGCCGCCGACTGGCTGCGGCTGAGCGGCACCGACCGGCTCCTCGCCTACGAGAAGGCCGCCGACAGCGCCGCCGTCGACGTCCTGCGCGCCGCCGGCTTCCGGGAGCTGACGCGTACCGACCGCGGCTGGGAGCACCGCCCCCGGTGACCTCAGATCCCAGGCCGGTAACGCAGCGGGTGGTCCGGCGGGATCTCCACGAGGACGATCCGCGTGCCGTCGGGATCGGCGATCCACATCTCGATCAGCCCCCAGGGCTCCCGCAGCGGCGGCCGCACGATCGGTACGCCCCGGTCGATCAGTTCGTCCTGCGCCGCGGTGACGTCCTCGACCTGGAGCCACAGCCGCAGGGCCGGGGACGGCGGGGTCTCGGACCGTCCGGACACCTCCAGGAAACCGCCGCCGAGGAAGTAGACGATCCCGCGCTCGGGCCCGGTGCCGAACTCGCGGTGGACGGCGAGGCCCAGCTGTCGGCCGTAGAAGGCGTGGGAACGCGCGGGGTCGGTGGGGCGGAGCAGGATCCTGCCGCTCAGTACGTGGACCATGCACCCGGAGCTTAGGGCCTCATGGTGCGGCGCTACCCTCATCCGTGCCGAGCCGTGCCGCAGATCGGAGCCACCCCCCATGGACACCACCGCCACCGGACTGACCTTCCGTGACGCCGTCGACGCCGACGTGGACGCCCTGGTCGCGTTGATCGAGTCGGCCTACCGCGGGGACGACAGCCGGGCGGGATGGACCACCGAGGCGGACATCCTGGAAGGACAGCGGACCGACCCCGAGGGTGTGCGGGCCGTCGTCAAGTCGCCCGACAGCCGACTGCTGACCGTCGAGCGCGACGGGCGGATCGTCGCCTGCTGCCAGCTCGAACACCGCGGCGAGCACGCCTACTTCGGGATGTTCGCGGTCAGCCCGGCCCTCCAGGGCGCCGGCCTCGGCAAGGTCATCATCGCCGAGGCCGAGCGGGCCGCCCGGGAGAGCTGGGGCGTCACGGAGATGCACATGACCGTGATCTCCGTGCGCGAGGACCTCATCGCCTGGTACGAGCGGCGCGGCTACCGCCGTACGGGCCGGATGACCCCGTTCCCGTACGGCGACGAGCGCTTCGGCGTTCCGCAGCGCGACGACCTGCAGTTCGAGCTCCTGGTCAAGGAACTCGCCTGACCTGCGCGGCCCGCACCGGCCTCACGCCGTGAAGCGGCCGGTGCGTTTGATCTCCGGGTAGTCGGTGGTCGCGCCGTCCAGCTCCAGGGCACGGACGAGACGCAGCTGGTCCTGCGTGTTCACCACCCAGCCGATGATCTTGAGGTCCGCCTTCCGCGCGTGCTCGACGACCTCCAGGGTCAGCCGGCGGATGTTCAGGCACACGGTCGCGGCGCCCGCCTCGACGGCGCGGTCCACGATGTCGGGGCCGAAGCGGCTGCCGATCAGAGCGGTCCGGACACCGGGCACCAGGCGGGCGATCTCGGCGATCGCCTCGTCGTGGAAGGAGGACACCTCCACCCGGGAGACCAGGTCCCGCCGGACCATGACCTCGGCCAGCGCGCGGGCCGCCGCCACGTCCTTGATCTCGGCCTGGAGCGGCGAACGCACACCGTCCAGGACCTCATCGAAGACCGGGACGCGTTCGCCGTGCCCCGCGTCCAGGGCGCGCAGTTCGGCGAGGGTCTTCTCGGCGATCGGGCCGGTGCCGTCGGTCGTGCGGTCCACGTCCGCGTCGTGCATGACGACGAGAGCGCCGTCCTTGCTCAGGTGCAGATCGAGTTCGATGACGTCGAGGCCGGCCTGCTGGGCGGCGACGAAGGAACGGAGGGTGTTCTCGGGCTCCAGGCCCATGACTCCGCGATGACCGATGGTAAGGAAGTTCAAGGTACAACTCGCTTCCGTCGACGGCGGCTCGGTCGCACGCGCGACCGTGGCGGACGGCCGCGCGAACAGAGCCGCAGCCTAACGGCCACGTCCCCCGATGAACCCGCGCGTACACCGGCGATCCGCCCGGCGGGCGTGCCGACCTGCCCGGCACGGCGCGAGGCCGTCACCCGGCGGTGGGCGAGTCCCGCCCGCATTGACCGGTTGCCGCCTTCGGGGGCGGCCTCGCGTGTGACCGGGCGGGGCCTGGGTAGGGACACCGGTGGTTTCAGGCAGGAAAAAGTGAGGTGACAACCTCGCTATGCAGGATAATTTCCCGGGCCTCCACTTGCTGGAAGGAAGCTCGTGTGTATACGGTCTCCACACGCTAGCTTCTCCCGTGAAGGATGGGACATGACGGAAATTCTTGCGCAGGTGGGTTCGGAGGGACGCATTCCTCCCGCGGCCAGGATGGTGGAGCACCCTGCCTGGCCCGTGCTCAAGGATGCCGTGGAGCAGATCCGGCCATGGCAGTCCAAGGACGGGTCCATAGACTTCGAGGCCGAGGGCGCCCCCGCCCGGGCGGACGCCGAGCGCGCCGTACAACGTGTCGTACAGGCCGTCGAGGAGCTCTCCCCGCTGCTTCCGCACGACGCCGCCTACCATGAGGCCCTCGCCAAGGACCTGCGCCGCTGGGTCGACGACGGTTTCGAGGTGCCCGACTTCCTCGACTCGCTGCTGGCCTTCCAGCCCGCCCTGCACCGCGAGGACGGCCTCCAGCATCTCGTCCTCTTCCCGATGTACACGCAGAACGGCAACCCGGACCGCAACCTCGAAGCGGTCGTCCTGCGGATGGTCTGGCCCCAGTGGCTGGCCGAGCTGGAGCGCACCCGCTACGACAACCCGCTGTTCTGCGGGATCACCTTCGAGGACTTCACGGCCGGCTACGACACCAACTCGGCCGTCCTCTTCCCCGAGACGATCGCCGTGCGCGAGGCGCCCGAGCGTTTCACCTGGGGCGGCATCTTCTGCGACCGCGAGGCGGCCCGCTTCCGCCGGGTCACCGACGCCGCCGTGGACGTCCTGGGCCTTCAGCTGCCCGAGGACGTCGCCGCGATGGTCCACGACCAGAAGCGCTGCGAGGAGGCGTTCGTCCTGTGGGACATGGTCCACGACCGCACCCACAGCCACGGCGACCTGCCCTTCGACCCGTTCATGATCAAGCAGCGCCAGCCGTTCTGGATGTACGGCCTCGAAGAGCTGCGCTGCGACCTCACCGCCTTCAAGGAGGCCGTGAAGCTGGCCGAGGACGGCGTCCCGCAGGCCCGTGACGTGCAGTACGCGGTGCTCTTCGACCGCATGTTCCGCTTCCCGGTCACCGGCGACCGCGTGCGCAACTACGACGGCCTGGGCGGCCAGCTCCTCTTCGCCTACCTGCACAAGCACGACGTCGTCCGCTGGACCGACAACAAGCTGCACATCGACTGGCAGCGCGCTCCGCAGGTCACCAACCAGCTGTGCGCCGACATCGAGCGGCTCTACCGCGACGGCATCGACCGGCCCAAGCTCGTCCACTGGTTCGCCGGCTACGAGCTCGTCGCCACCTACCTCGCCCCGCACCCCGGCTCCCGCTGGGCCAAGGGTCCCGACGCCCTCGACCTGAGCCTGCCGCCGCGGAAACTCGTGGACGACGTGCTTCCCGACGAGTTTCCGCTGAGCATGTTCTATGAAGCACTCTCCAAGAAGCTGAAGAACGTGATCGCCTCCACTCGGGGCATCACCGCGGAGAGCGCCGAACCGGTCGCCGCGTGAGCGACCGCGCACAGAACACTGCTCAGGAGGCGAGGAACATGGTGGGGAACGGGGCTCTCAGCGGTGCGGTGATCGCGGTGGCCGGCGCGGGCGGACCCGCGGGACGGGCGGCGATCGTCCGGCTCGCGGAGGCGGGCGCGACCGTCGTCGGCGCGGACAACGATCCCGAGCGGCTGGCCGAGGCCGTGGACGCCGCCCGCTACGGGCACGGCGGTGCCACCGTGGTCGGCGAGACGGTGGACCTGCTGGACCTGGACTCGACCCGTGACTGGGCGGTCCGCGTGGAGAAGGAGTTCGGCCGCGTCGACGGCGTGGTCCACCTCGTCGGCGGCTGGCGCGGCAGCGAGACCTTCGCCAAGACCAACCTGCACGACTGGGACCTGCTGGAGATGCTGCTCATCCGCACCGTGCAGCACACCTCCCTCGCCTTCCACGAGGCGTTGCAGCGCAGCGACCGCGGCCGTTACGTCCTGATCAGCGCGGCGGGCGCGAGCCACCCGACCGCCGGGAACGCCGCCTACTCCGCCGCGAAGGCCGCCGCCGAGGCCTGGACGCTCGCCCTCGCCGACTACTTCCGCAAGGCGGGGATCTCCGAGGGTGCCGACGGGGCGACGTCCGCGGCTGCGATCCTGGTGGTGAAGGCGCTGGTGCACGACGCGATGCGTGCCGAGCGCCCCAACGCCAAATTCGCGGGCTTCACCGACGTCAAGGACCTGGCCGAGGCCATCGTCGACGTCTGGGCGAAGTCCGCGGCCGAAGTGAACGGAAACCGTCTGTGGCTGACCGAGAAGCCGTGAACCCTCCCAGGACCGACGCCCGGCGTCACCACGACCCGGGCCTGCGCGGCTTCGCCAGCGACAACTACGCCGGGGCCCACCCGGAGGTGCTCGCCGCCCTGGCCCTGGCCAACGGCGGGCACCAGGTCGCCTACGGCGAGGACGACTACACCGGCAACCTGCAGCAGATCATCCGCAGCCACTTCGGGGCCACGGCCGAGGCGTTCCCGGTGTTCAACGGCACCGGCGCCAACGTCGTGGCGCTCCAGGCGGTCACCGACCGCTGGGGTGCGGTGATCTGCGCGGAGAGCGCGCACATCAACGTCGACGAGGGCGGCGCCCCCGAGCGCATGGGCGGACTGAAGCTGCTCACCGTGCCCACGCCGGACGGCAAGCTCACCCCCGAGCTGATCGACCGGCAGGCCTGGGGCTGGGAGGACGAGCACCGCGCGATGCCGCAGGTGGTCTCGATCACCCAGAGCACGGAGCTGGGCACCCTCTACACCCCGGACGAGATCCGCGCGATCTGCGACCACGCGCACGCCCGCGGCATGAAGGTGCACCTCGACGGCTCCCGGATATCGAACGCGGCCGCCTCCCTGAACGTGCCGATGCGCACGTTCACCAACGCGGCCGGCGTCGACATCCTCTCCCTGGGCGGGACGAAGAACGGCGCGCTGTTCGGTGAGGCCGTCGTGGTGATCGACCAGGACGGCGTCCGGCACATGAAGCACCTGCGCAAGCTGTCCATGCAGCTCGCCTCCAAGATGCGTTTCGTGTCGGTGCAGTTGGAGGCCCTGCTCGCCAGGGACCTGTGGCTGCGCAACGCCCGCCACGCCAACGAGATGGCCCAGCGGCTGGCCGAGGGCGTCCGCGCCGTGCACGGCGTCGAGATCCTCCACCCGGTGCAGTCCAACGCCGTGTTCGCGCGTCTGCCGCACGACGTGAGCGAGCGCCTGCAGAAGCGGTTCCGCTTCTACTTCTGGGACGAGGCCGCCGGCGACGTCCGCTGGATGTGCGCGTTCGACACCACCGAGGACGACGTCGACACGTTCGTGGCCGCCCTCAAGGAAGAGATGGCCCACTAGCCGACAGTGTGCATAGGTATGCGGTCACTCGAAAAGTCATTGACTCTCGAGTGACCGCTTTCCTATGCTCTACGGCCATGGAGCTGATCCAGGACACACCCGACCTGTCCGCCTATCTGGCCGCCGACGAGGTCATCGACCATGACCATCCAGTGGTCCGGGAGGCGGCCGCCCGACTCGCCGGCTGCGCGCAGGACTCGTATGACTATGCACGCTCTGCCTTCGAGTTCGTGCGCGACACGATCCCGCACTCCGCCGACAGCGGTGACCCGCGGGTCACCTGGCGTGCCTCGGACGTCCTGGAGCGGCGCACCGGCATCTGCTTCGCCAAGGCCCACGCGCTGGCCGCGCTGCTGCGCGCGGAGGACATCCCCACCGCGTTCTGCTACCAGCGCCTGGCGCACGACGACGGCAGCGGCCATGTCCTGCACGGACTGGTCGCGGTGCGCTTCGACGGGTCATGGCACCGGCAGGACCCGCGCGGCAACAGAGCGGGCGTGGACGCCCGTTTCTCCCTCGACGGGGAGCGGCTGGCCTGGACGCCGGAGCCCGCCTCCGGTGAGCGGGACCACCCGGTCCTGTACGCCGAACCCCACCCGGTCGTGCTGAAGGTGCTCCGGGCCGCGCCCGACCGGCCGCACCTCTGGAAGACGCTTCCCGCCGACCTGTGAGGACGGCTGGGGGGTACCGGGCGCCGACTCGGCCAAGTGCGCAGCTGTGTCGGGGCGCGGCCTCATGCCGGCCGCCCCCACTCCGCGTACGTCAGCGGGCCTCGGCCTCGCGGACCTGCTCCGGTGTCGGTGCCGTACCGCCGAGGTGGGCCGGCATCCACCAGGTGTCGTCGGCGTCCTTGGGGTGCACCGGGTAGGCGCGCTGCGCGGCTTCCAGGAGTTCCTGCACGCGCTCGCGCAACTGCCGGGTGATCACGCCCGCGTACTTGTCGCGGGAGGCCTCGATCGCCTCACCCACGCGGATGGTGACCGGGATGTGGCTGCGCTTGAAGTTGCGCGGCCGGCCCTTGGTCCACAGCCGCTGCGTGCCCCACACCGCCATCGGGACCAGCGGGACGCCCGCCTCCTGGGCCAGGCGCGCGGCACCGGACTTGAAGCTCTTGAGCGTGAACGAGGGCGAGATCGTGGCCTCGGGGAACACACCGATGATCTCGCCGGACCGCAGCGACTCCAGGGCGCGTGCGTAGGCCGTCTCGCCCTGCGTGCGGTCCACCGGGATGTGCTTCATTCCGCGCATCAGCGGGCCCGAGATCCTGTGCCGGAAGACGGCCTCCTTCGCCATGAAGCGAACGAGACGTTTCTGCGGAAGCGCGGCCAACCCGTCGAAGATGAAGTCCAGATAGCTGATGTGGTTGCTCACCAGCACGGCTCCGCCCGAGCGCGGGATGTTCTCCGAGCCCTTGAGGTCGATCTTGAGGTCCCACGCCTTGAACAACGTGCGGGCGAGACCGACGACGGGACGGTAGACAAGCTCTGCCATGGAGGGAGTGGGCCCTTCCTTCTCTGCCCGGGGTGGTGCCCCCGAGTGAAAAGTTACGCAGCCGTAGGTTTACGGCATCTCGCAGATCGTGCCCGAAGAACGGGCGGGGA
The DNA here is from genome assembly GCF_040605435.1 of Streptomyces sp. NPDC005574. Classification (NCBI taxonomy): domain Bacteria; kingdom Bacillati; phylum Actinomycetota; class Actinomycetes; order Kitasatosporales; family Streptomycetaceae; genus Streptomyces; species Streptomyces sp. NPDC005574. Next base: position 34,159 of record NZ_JBEXCW010000017.1, on the reverse strand, counting down.
GCCAGTCCTGTCACCCGGGAACGGCGAGATTCTCGTCACGTCGGCCAGTGATCCACCTCGGGCTTTTACGCCGCCTTTACTCGGCGCGTACCGTCATCCGACGCATGAGCAGGTACATCTCGCAACCCAGGCAGTACCCGAAAGCGGCATTGAGGAACGCGGCCGCGAGCGCGGCACCGGTGGCGGCGAGTCCCAGCCAGCCGGGCCCCAGCGTGAGACCCACCAGTCCGAGGCCGGCGAAGGCGAGCCCCACCGCCTGCGCGAACCGCGGGGGTTCGGGCGACTCGAACTCCGTCGGCGGCCCGATCCGGGGGCGTACCGCGGTGCGGAACAGCCATCCGTAGGGCGAGCGGCCGACCCCGCCCGCCGCGCCGAGCGCGAAGGCCAGAGTCTGCCAGGCCAGCAGCCAGGCACTTCCCGTGATCAGCACGAGGGCCAGCACCAGGGCCGTCAGAGCCGCCCCGAAGCGCGGACCCCTCACATCGATGTCCATGAATCAAGCATTCCGCATGAGTACGTCTTCGGGCGGCCGGGAATCTTTGCAGTCTCGTGAACGCTGGAGCGGCTGATGACCGGACTGGTGGTGTGTGGGGTGGTGCTCGCGCTGGCGAGCGCCTACGGAGTGCTGCACCGGCGGCGGAGCGGGAGGATACGGGTGCGCGGGCGGGACGACGGCAAGCGGCTGGGCGCGGCGGAGTTGGGCCGGGACCTGGGGGAGCGGGCGACGCTCGTCCAGTTCTCCAGCGCCTTCTGCGCGCCCTGCCGGGCGACCCGGCGGGTCCTCGGCGAGGTGGCCGGCATGGTGCCCGGCGTGACCCACGTCGAACTCGACGCCGAGGACCACCTCGATCTCGTCCGCGAGCTCGACATCCTCAAGACCCCGACCGTGCTGGTCCTCGACGCCGACGGCCGGGTCGTGCGGCGGGCGACCGGGCAGCCGCGCCGCGCCGACGTCATCGCCGCGCTGGGGGAGGCGGTGTGACGACGCGTACGGGATACGCCGGAAGGCTCCGTACGACAGGGGGCGGGGCGCACTCACGGGAAACAGGACAGGGTCGCGTACCGGAAACGGCGCAAGCGTCCTCGACGGCGACGCCCCGACGGGCGGGTGAGCCGACGGTGAGGCAGCTCCCATATCCCGGAACGTACTTGACTGTGCGCACCACGTATCGTCAGCCTGACCTTATGCCTTCACCACTCCTTCTCGTCGGACGGGTCCACGTCGACCTGGCCCGCACCGCGAGCGCGCGCTGTCCGGGCTGTTGAGCAGCCACGGACCAGCTCGTCACCTCCCGCAGAAGGACAAGTCCATGACGGCCACGCCCGGCCTCGGCACCCCCCAGCTCGCCTCTCCCGACCTGTTGCGCTCCGTCTTCCGGCGGCACGCGGCGGGAGTCGCCGTGATCACCGCCGCCGGTGACTCCGGCCCCGTCGGCTTCACCGCCACCTCCCTCACCTCCGTCTCCGCCGAGCCCCCGCTGCTCTCCTTCGGCATCAGTACCGGCGCCTCCAGCTGGCCGGCGATCTCCGGCGCCGAGCATGTGGGCGTCCACATACTCGGCGAGCACCAGCAGGACCTGGCCGGCGTCTTCGCCCGCAGCGGCGCGGACCGCTTCGGGGCGCCCACCGCCTGGCGCGAGGGTCCGGAGGGCGTCCCCGTCCTCGACGGCGTCCTCGCCTGGCTGGTGTGCCGCGTGGTGGGGCGGGTGCCGGCCGGGAACCACCGCATCGTGGTGGCCGAGGTGGTGGTCGGCGACCCTGCCGGACCGGGGCGCCCGCTCCTCTATCACCAGGGGCGGTTCAACGGCCTGCGGGACTGACCCGCGGGCCGTCTCGCCGGGAACTCGCCACTCTGCGAGACGGCCGGGTTCCGATTACGCTGCGTTGCACAGGTCACAGTTCAAAGCGCTTGCTTAGCGGGCAGGATCTGGGTGTACTGACGAGTAATATTCCGGTCGGAGCGCAGGCCGCCCCGACCGGGATCGGCCGCTTGAGGCGCCTATGCTGCCTGCAAGAGGCAGCCGAAAAATGACGATGCAGTAGGAGAGCCGGCGTGAGCTTGAGGATCGTTGTCACTGTGAAGTACGTGCCCGACGCCACCGGCGACCGGCACTTCGCCGATGACCTGACCGTCGACCGGGACGACGTCGACGGTCTGCTCTCCGAGCTGGACGAGTACGCGGTCGAGCAGGCGCTGCAGATCTCGGAGAACTCCGACGACGACGTGGAGATCACCGTCCTGACGGTGGGTCCCGAGGACGCCAAGGACGCACTGCGCAAGGCGCTGTCGATGGGCGCGGACAAGGCGATCCACGTCGAGGACGACGATCTGCACGGCACCGACGCGATCGGCACCTCGCTCGTGCTGGCGAAGGCCGTCGAGAAGGCCGGCTACGACCTGGTGATCTCCGGCATGGCCTCCACCGACGGCACCATGGGCGTGGTGCCGGCGCTCCTCGCGGAGCGCCTGGGTGTCCCGCAGGTGACGCTCCTGTCCGAGGTGTCGGTCGACGGCGGCACGGTCAAGGGCCGCCGCGACGGCGACAGCGCGTCCGAGCAGCTGGAGGCCTCGCTGCCCGCCGTGGTGTCGGTCACCGACCAGTCGGGTGAGGCCCGCTACCCGTCCTTCAAGGGCATCATGGCGGCCAAGAAGAAGCCGGTGGAGTCCTGGGACCTCTCCGACCTCGACCTCGAGGCGGACGAGGTCGGCCTGGAGGGTGCCTGGACCGCGGTCGACGCCGCGGCAGCCCGTCCGGCCCGTACGGCCGGCACGATCGTCAAGGACGAGGGCGAGGGCGGCAAGCAGCTCGCCGAGTACCTCGCGGGCCAGAAGTTCATCTGAGCCCGACCCGCCGACCGCCCCTCACCTTCGTTTCGCAGGAGATCATTCCCATGGCTGAAGTTCTCGTCTACGTCGACCACGTGGACGGCGCCGTCCGCAAGCCCACCCTGGAGCTGCTGACGCTGGCCCGCCGCATCGGCGAGCCCGTCGCCGTCGCCCTGGGCAACGGCGCCGCCGACACCGCCGCCGCCCTCGCCGAGCACGGCGCGGTCAAGGTCCTCACCCACGACGCCCCGGAGTACGCCGACTACCTCGTCGTACCGAAGGTGGACGCGCTCCAGGCAGCCGTCGCCGCCGTCTCCCCGGCCGCCGTGCTGGTGCCCTCCTCCACGGAGGGCAAGGAGGTCGCCGCCCGGCTCGCGCTGCGCATCGGTTCCGGCATCATCACCGACGCCGTCGACCTGGAGGCGGGCGACGAGGGCCCGGTGGCCACCCAGTCGGTGTTCGCCGCGTCCTTCACCACCAGGACCCGGGTCGCCAAGGGCACCCCGGTCATCACGGTCAAGCCCAACAGCGCCGCCGTCGAGACCGCCCCGGCCGCCGGCACGGTCGAGGCCCTCGACGTCACCTTCTCGGCGCAGGCCACCGGCACCAAGGTCACCAGCCGCACCCCGCGCGAGTCGACCGGCCGTCCGGAGCTGACCGAGGCCGCGATCGTGGTCTCCGGCGGCCGCGGTGTCAACGGTGCCGACAACTTCGCGATCATCGAGGCCCTCGCCGACTCCCTCGGCGCGGCCGTCGGCGCCTCGCGTGCCGCGGTGGACGCCGGCTGGTACCCGCACACCAACCAGGTCGGCCAGACCGGCAAGGCCGTCTCCCCGCAGCTGTACATCGCCAACGGCATCTCCGGCGCCATCCAGCACCGCGCCGGCATGCAGACCTCGAAGACCATCGTGGCCGTCAACAAGGACGCCGAGGCCCCGATCTTCGACCTCGTCGACTACGGCGTGGTCGGCGACCTCTTCGACGTCGTCCCGCAGCTCACCGAGGAGATCAAGACCCGCAAGGGCTGATCACCACCGACGTGGGAGGCCCCCGCGACCACCACGGTCGCGGGGGCCTCGCGCATGCTCAGCGCAGGGTGAGCGACGCCTGAACGGGCAGGTGGTCGCTCGGGAACTGCCCGTCCCGCGAGAAGGTGTTCACCCGCGCGTCGTGCACCGTCACCCCCGGCGCGGCCAGGATCCAGTCGATGCGGTCCCCGTCCGGGACGAGCGGCCGGTAGCCGTGGAAGGTCCCGTACAGCGGCCCCCGCTCGGCCGCCGCGTCCCAGGTGTCGACCAGGCCGGTGCCCAGCATCGCGTCGTAGACGGCGTCGCCGTGGGCCGGGACGTTGAAATCACCGGTGACCAGCAGCGGCAGGGCCGGGTCCAGCCGAGCCGTCCGCTCGGCGATCAGGGGCACCGAACGCACGCGGGCGTTCTGGCTGCCGCTGTCCAGGTGGGTGTTCAGCAGGTAGAACTCCCGCTCCCCGTCCCGCAGATCGCGGAAGCGCACCCAGGTGACCATGCGGATGTTCGAGCCGCCCCAGGTGTTCGAGCCGATCACCTCGGGGGTGTCGGAGAGCCAGAAGTGGTCGTACTCGGCGGGGGCGAGGCGGCGGGTGTCGTAGAAGACCGCCATGAACTCGTCGCGGCTGCCGCCCGCGCGGCCGGTGCCGATCCAGTCGTAGTGCCCGCCGAGGTCGGACCCGATGTCCCGCAGCTGGTGGTAGAGGCCCTCCTGGGTGCCGAGGACCGCCGGGGCCGCGCGGCGCAGCAGTTCGCGCATCACCGGGCGGCGGACGGCCCAGCTGTGGGGTTCGGTGGCGGCGGCGTAGCGGAGGTTGAAGCTCATCACCTCCAGCCGCCGACTGCGACCGCGCAGCGCGGAGGCGGAAGCGGTGCTGAACAGGGGGAGGGTCAACGCGGCGGCCACCGCCGTCCGCAGGCCCGCGCGGCGGGTCACCCGGCTCACGTCCGTCACACGCATCCCTCCCTCACGAGCCAGGATGGGGGCTGTGCCCGGTCGGGCGGAAGACGGCGTGGGGAAGCGAGTGACGGACGGGCCTGGCCGTGGACGGGTGTTGACCCGCGGGAAGCTCCCCGGATAGCTTCGTTCTACGGATTGTTGATTCCGTAGAGCGGAAAATTGGAGGGTGTGGGATGGGTCAGGGCCAGCAGGAGAAGGTCGCGACGAGCCTCGCGGGCGCCGTGAGCGAGGAGATCAGCGCCTCCCTCGCGCCGGTCGACGCCGAACTGGAGCGCCGCTACCCGGGAGACCCCGGCACCCGCCAGCCCGTCCACACCGTCTACGTCCCCGCCGACGTCTTCAGCGCCGACACCGTGCGCTCCTGGGGCGACCAGGCTCTCGCCGCGCTCGACGAACACGCCCCCGACGCCGCCTCCTTCGCCGCGGTGCTCGGACTGTCGGTCGAACTCGCGGGCCCGGTGTACGACCGCGTCCGCGCCAAGCTGGAACGCGAGCCGGTGGAGGACCTGCGGGTCGACTTCGAGGACGGCTACGGCAGCCGGCCCGACGCCGAGGAGGACGCGGCGGCCGCCCGCGCTGCCAGGCTGATCGCCGCGGCCTGCGCCGACGGCACGGCGGCGCCGTACATGGGCATCCGCATGAAGTGCATGGAGGCCCCCGTGCGCGAACGGGGCATCCGCACGCTCGACGTCTTCCTCACCGGCCTCACGGAGGCCGGCGGCCTGCCCGCGGGCCTGGTCCTCACGCTGCCCAAGGTGACCTACGCCGAGCAGGTCACCGCCATGGTGCGGCTCCTGGCGGAGTTCGAGAAGGCGCGCGGCCTCGACCCCGGCCGGATCGGCTTCGAGATCCAGATCGAGACCAGCCAGTCCGTTCTGGCCGCCGACGGCACCGCCACGGTCGCCCGCATGATCCAGGCCGCACAGGGCCGTGCCACCGGCCTGCACTACGGCACCTTCGACTACAGCGCCTGCCTCGGCGTCTCCGCCGCCCACCAGGCGAGCGACCACCCGGCCGCCGACCACGCCAAGGCGGTGATGCAGGTCGCGGCGGCCGGCACCGGCGTGCGCGTCTCGGACGGCTCGACCAACGTCCTGCCGGTGGGGCCCACGGAGAAGGTCCACGACGCCTGGCGCCTGCACTACGGCCTCACCCGACGTGCCCTGGCCCGCGCGTACTACCAGGGCTGGGACATGCACCCCGGCCACCTCCCCACCCGCTACGCGGCCGTCTTCGCCTTCTACCGCGAGGGCTTCGCCCAAGCCGCCGCCCGCCTCTCCCGCTACGCCAACCGCACCGCCGGCGACGTCATGGACGAGCCCGCCACCGCCAAGGCGCTCGGCGGCTACCTGCTGCGCGGCCTGGACTGCGGTGCCCTCGACATCGCCGAGGTGGCCCGCCTGAGCGGCCTGACCCGCGCCGACCTGGAAACCTTCGCCTCCCCCCGACGAGCGGCCCTGACACGGCCCAGCCCGTCCGGCGCGTGAGAAGGTAATCAGCCCCTCCGGCGTTTGAGGAGCGGGGCACAGGGGCGGAGCCCCTGAAGGACGGGACGGGTAGGGGCGGCGGGGCGAGAAAACGCCGTTCCGCCCCTCCCCGCCGCGCGTCGCATCCGGGCGAGACGCAGACCCGGTCGGCCCCGGGCGGGTCAGGGCTGGGGCGGCGACGCGGACGCGCCCGACGACGGACTCTCGCCGTGCCGGACCGTCACGTACCCCTCAAACCCCGACGCCGTCACCCGGCCCTCGTCGGCGAACAGCCGCGTCCCACGCTCGCACAGCCGGTGGTCGGCGCGGGCCCGGGCGCAGAACTCCTCGGGGGTGACACCGAACAGCTCCCGCCAGCGCGCGGAGCCGAGCAGGAGCTCGGAGAGCAACTCCCGCTGGCCCGGGTGGCCTCGGGGGACGCCGGTACCGTCGTGCAGGACACCGCGGCGGTTGACGTAGGCGTACGCCCCTGGGAGCGGCACACCGTCCGCGGCCTCGATCCGCACCTCGGACGCCGGGAGCCAGGCCCGGCCGAAGTTGCCGCCGGGCAGCGGCACCCCCTCGCTCGCGTCGACCACCGCGAGCTGCTCGTCGTCGAGCCAGATGACGAACAACTCCCGTACGGACGCGGGCGCGTGGAACGGGGACGCCGACACGTAGCCGAGCCGGCTGACATGTGCGGACACGCCCACACCGACGCCCGTCACCCGGGACCTCACCATCGGGATCGGCGAAGTGATCCCGGACTCGGCCATTTTGTCCCGCAGTTGACCGGGGTTGGCGTTGGAGCCGACCGCGAGGACGGGACTGCGGCCCTCGTGCACCGGGCCGTCCAGGGGCAGCAGCCGGTTCCCGTGCAGGACCCCCGACTCCCGCGGCCAGGCTCCCGGATAGAGCAGCGGATGGTCGCGCGGAGCCTCGGCGAGACCCAGCGTCTCCAGCGTGCGGCCGGTCACGGCCGGCTCACTCCGCCGGGGGCAGCTCGCCCGAGCCGCGGGTGATCAGCCGGGTCGGCAGCTCGATCCGCTCCGGCGCCGGCAGGGTGCCGTCCAGCTGCCGGAAGAGGCGCTCGGCGGCGGTCCGGCCGAGGGCCGCCGCGTCCTGGGCGACGACGGTGACGCCCGGCTGCAGCAGATCGGCGAGCTCGATGTCGTCGAAACCGACCAGTGCGACCTGCCGGCCCCGCTCGGCGATGACCCGGATCACGGTGACCGTCACCCGGTTGTTGCCGGAGAAGACGGCCGTGACCGGCGCGGGACCGGACAGCATCTCCTCGGCCGCCGCGCGCACCCGCTCGGGGTCGGTGACCCCGAGCGACATCCAGGCGTCCTCGACGGCTATGCCCGCGTCCTCCATCGCCGCCCGGTAGCCGCGCAGCCGCTCGGCGGCCGTGTGGATGCGGGGCATGTCGCCGATGAAACCGATCCGGCGGTGGCCGTGGGCGATGAGGTGGGCCACGCCGTCGCGGGCGCCGCCGAAGTTGTCCGACAGGACGACGTCCGCGTCGATCTGCCCGGCCGGGCGGTCGACGAACACCGTCGCCACCCCGGCCTTGAGCTCCGGTTCGAGGTAGCGGTGGTCGTCCCCGGCCGGGATGACCACCAGCCCGTCCACCCGCCTCGCGCACAGGGCCAGCACCAGTTCCTGCTCGCGCTCCGGGTCCTCCGCGCTGGAGCCGTTGATCAGCAGGGCACCGTGGGCGCGGGCCACCTCCTCCACCGCGCGGCTGAGCGGGCCGTAGAACGGGTCCGCGAGGTCTTCGAGGACCAGGCCGATGCTCGCGGTGCTGCCCTTGCGCAGGACCCGGGCGCTGTCGTTGCGGCGGAAGCCCAGCGCCTCGATGGCGTCCTGGACCCGGCGTTCCGTCTCCGGTGTGACACCCGGCTCGGCGTTGACCACACGTGACACCGTCTTGAGTCCGACGCCCGCACGCGCCGCCACGTCCTTCATGGTCGGACGGGTGCCGTAGCGGCTCCCGGGGAGGCGGTCGGCTCGGCGATGGGTCTCGGGCACGGTACGGCGTCCTGTCCTGTCGTCCACGGGGATGCGGCGGTCCATGGGGGGATGCGGCGGTCCATGATTTATATGAAGATGTGGCGTCGAGCATAGAGCCTGGACAACGTTGTCAGATGCGCGAGACACTGTCCACCGCAATCTCCGGCCCGCGCCCCCCACTGCGACCGGCCACCCTTTTCTCATGGCTGACGGGGAGATCCGACACTGATGCACACCGACCTAGTGGCCGCGCTCGACATCGGCGGCACCAAGATCGCCGGAGGGCTGGTCGACGGCCACGGCAGAATCCTGGTCCGCGCGCAGCGCGCCACGCCCGCGCAGCAGGACGGTGAGACCGTGATGCGGGCCGTCGAGGAGGTGCTCGGCGAGCTGAGCGCCGCACCCCAGTGGGGAAATGCCACGGCCATCGGCATCGGCAGCGCCGGCCCGGTGGACGCCTCGGCGGGCACGGTCAGCCCGGTGAACGTGCCGGGCTGGCGTGACTACCCGCTGGTCCGGCGGGTCCAGGAGGCGGCCGGGGGGCTGCGCGTCGAGCTGATCGGCGACGGGGTGGCCATCACCGCGGCCGAACACTGGCAGGGCGCGGCGCGGGGACATGACAACGCGCTGTGCATGGTGGTCTCCACTGGCGTCGGCGGCGGCCTGGTCCTCAACGGGCAGCTGCATCCCGGCCCGACCGGCAACGCGGGCCACATCGGGCACATCAGCGTCGAACTCGACGGTGACCCCTGCGCGTGCGGCTCGCGCGGCTGTGTGGAGCGCATCGCGAGCGGCCCGAACATCGCCCGGCGCGCTGTCGAGGGCGGCTGGCTGCCCGGCCCGGACGGTGACACCTCCGCCGAGGCGGTGGCCGCCGCGGCCCGCGCCGGCGACCCGGTGGCCGTCGCCTCCTTCGAGCGCGCCGCGCGGGCGCTGGCCGCGGGCATCGCCGCCACCGCGACCCTCGTCGAGATCGACATCGCCGTCGTCGGCGGGGGAGTGGGCAAGGCGGGCGAGGTCCTGTTCGCCCCCCTGCGGAAGGCGCTGGCCGACTACGCGACCCTGTCCTTCGTCCGCCGGCTGACGGTGACACCCGCGCAGATGGGCACGGACGCCGGCCTGGTGGGAGCGGCGGCGGCGGCCCTCGCGGGCCGCGAGTCCGCGGCGGCGGTCTGACCGGGCACGGGGCAGCAGGAACGTTCAGGCGTGGGGCGTGATGCCCCGGGCCGGTCAGGCCGGTGGCCGGGAGGGGGGTGGCGCGTTGGTCGGGTCGTACGGCAGCCCGGCAGCCCGGCAGCCCGGCAGCCCGGTGGCCGGGCAGCCGGGCCGCGGCTGCCGGTTCAGCCCCGCCCCGCCGCTCAGCAACTCAGGCGGGCGTCCGCCCAGTCGGCGTGGTCAGAGTCGATGCCGTCGCCGGCGTCGGTGACGACGAGTCGGACCAGCTGGGCGCCGGTCACGTCCGCGGTGAGCGGCTGGGCGGGCGTCGCGCCGGTGAGGACGCCGGTCGCGGCCGCCTTCGTACCGTCGGCCCAGACCTCGAAGGTGACGCTGCCCGCGCTGCCCTTCTCGTCGTCGACACCGACGTCCGCGGTCACGGTCTCGCAGGCCGCGCCGGCGTAGAACTCCACGGCGCTCTCCGCGTGCGCACCGAGCCCCTTGGCGTACACCGTGCCGCCGAGCGTGAGGGGCCCGCCGTCGCCCGCTGCCTGCTCCCCGTTGCTGGTGTCCCGCTCGACCGGTCCCCAGCCGTTGGTCGCCGACAGCCATGGCAGAGCACTGAGTTGGCTGGTGCCGGAGGGAGGCGGCAGCACCACGTCCGCTGTGAGCGGCAGCACGCTGTCGACGCGGACACCGGCCGGTGAGCGGTGGCTCGCCGCGAGTGTCAGGTCGTACGACCCGGTCGGCGTCCCCGGCGGCGCGGTGACCGCCCAGCCGGTGCGCAGCGAACGGCCCGTGCGCAGCACGGCGGTTCGGGTCGGCGAGGTGGCCCGGACGGTCCATCCCGCGGGCCCGGTCAGCGTGACCCGGACGTGCTCGGCGGGCGTGCGGCCCAGGTCGGTGACCGTGCTCGTCAGCGTCCGCGGCCGGCCGGCTTCCAGCAACGGGTCGCCGTCCAGGCCGAGTTCGACGGCGGGCGGGTGCTTGGCCCACGCATGGTCGGCGGCGACCCGCACGAGGACCGTGCCGTGGGCGGGAACGGTCGCCGCGATGGTGCCGGCCGTGTTGGAGCCGCGGTGCTGCCACAGGTCGCGCTGGCTGTAGGCGCGGGCCGCGGGCAGTCCGACGGCCCCGGCGGTGGTGGCGATGCGCCGGGCGTGCCCGGATTCATTGAAGAGGGCCACCGTACGGCTGCCGTCGGCCATCTCCTTGGCGACGACCCAGCGACCGCCCTCGGAGGACACCACCGTGCCCTGCCTGCCCAGCGGATCCTGGTCGACGGCGATGACCTCCGTGTTGCCGAGGATGTCGTAGGTGGCGTCGGACGCCTTGCGCAGATCCGTCCCGATGAGCAGCGGGGCGGCCATGACCGACCAGAGGGAGAAGTGCGAGCGGTACTCGGTGTCCGTCATGCCGCCGTTGCCGACCTCCAGCATGTCGGGGTCGTTCCAGTGCCCGGGGCCGGCGTGCGCCGCGAGCGGCAGGTTCTGCTTGAGGATGGACAGCATCGAACCCCAGCTGTCGCTGATGTCGCCGGTGGTGCGCCACAGGTGGCCCACGTCGGCCGCCCACTCCCACGGTTTGTTCTCGCCCCACTCGCAGATGCTGTAGACGATGGGCCTGCCGGTGGCCTTCAGGGCGTCCCGCATGGTGGTGTAGCGGGCTTTGGCGTCCACACCCTGGTTGTTGCAGTTGTCGTACTTGAGGTAGTCGACGCCCCAGTCGGCGAACTGCCGTGCGTCGCTGTACTCGTGGCCGAGCGCACCCGGGAATCCGGCGCTGTTGCAGGTCTTGGTGCCGGCGCTGGTGTAGATGCCGAGCTTCAGACCCCGGTCGTGCACGTAGTCGGCGACGGCCTTGATCCCGTTCGGGAAACGCGCCGGGTCGGGCACGAGTCGGCCGTCCGCGTCGCGTGCGGGCAGGGCCCAGCAGTCGTCGAGGTTGACGTACCGGTAGCCGGCGGTCTTGAGGCCCTTGCTGACGAAGATGTCCGCGATCGCCTCGACCATCGACTCGTCGAAGTCCGCGCGGCAGTGCGTGGAGTTCCAGTTGTTGAAGCCCATGGGGGGAGTGAGGGCGAGTCCGTCGTCCTGGGCGGGGGCCGCGGGGGCGCGAGGTGGCGGCGCCGCGACGGCCGGCGCGGCGAGCCCGGCCGCGCACAGCAGCCCGGCGGTGAGCGCCACGGCGAATCTTCGGGGAGAGGTGCGGGCGGGAAGGTGACGCATTGTTACGTTCCTCCGGACTCGCGACAGATGGGATGTCTGCATGCTCACGTCCAAGGTGCGCGTTTACGGTAGGCGGTGTTCGACTCTGGTGGAAGAGGTGCGGTAGCGGTTGTTCCACCCAACCGACGCGGTGGCTCCCGGGTCCGAAAGGGGGTGCGGTGGAGGATCTGCGTGTCGGTCGTGTGTCTGTCAGCCGGTGAAAAGGGTTGCGGTGCGCACCGGGCGTGAGCCGCTCGCCGTGCACGTTCTCGCGACAGGTCATCGGATGTCAGGGCGGCACTCCTCGCGCATCTCCCTGCGCCTTCGGCGTGCTCAGCGGTATCTTTGAACGCGTTCAAATAGGTGCGCTAGGCTCCCTCCGACGAAGGGGGAACCCGATGAAGTGCGTGATTCCCGGGGGGACGGGACAGGTGGGCGCGATCCTCAGGCGGGCACTGACCGCCGCAGGTCATGAGGTCGTGGTCCTGACCAGGCGACCGGTGCGCGAGGGTGAGGTGCGGTGGGACGGCGAGACGCCGGGGCCCTGGGCACGCGAGATCGACGGCAGCGACGTCGTGATCAACCTGGCCGGTCGCAGCGTCAGTTGCCGCTACGGCCCGGCGAACCTGCGGGCCATGATGGACTCGCGGGTCAACTCCACCCGGGCCGTGGGCGAGGCGATCGCCGCCGCCGCGCACCCGCCGCGGGCCTGGCTCCAGATGAGCACCGCCACCGTCTACGCCCACCGCCTCGACGCCCCCAACGACGAGGCGAGCGGTGTGATCGGCGGCGCCGAACCCGGCGTACCGGACTACTGGGCGTACAGCGTCGAGATCGCCAGGGCGTGGGAGCGGGCGCAGGACCAGGCCGACACGCCGTACACCCGCAAGGTCGCCCTGCGCTCGGCCATGGTGATGAGCCCCGACCGCGGCGGCGTCTTCGACGTGCTGTCCCGGCTGGCGCGCCTGGGTCTCGGCGGTCCCGTCGCGGGTGGCGCGCAGTACGTCTCCTGGATCCACGACCACGACTTCGTGCGCGCGGTCGAGTTCCTCACCGGCCGCGAGGATCTCGCCGGGCCGGTGAACCTCGCCGCGCCCGCGCCCCTGCCGCAGCGCGCCTTCATGCGGGCCCTGCGCGGCGCGTGGGGAGTCCCGGTGGGGCTGCCCGCCACGAAGTGGATGGCCGAGATCGGCGCCCTCGTGCTGCGCTCGGACACCGAGCTCCTGCTCAAGAGCCGCCGTGTCGTGCCCGGCCGCCTGCTCGACGCGGGCTTCGGCTTCGATCACCCGCAGTGGCCGCGAGCCGCCGCCGACCTCGTGGGACGGGCCCGTGACTCCGTCGGCGGCCCGGGCGTGACCCGCGCGCCGTTTCCCAGTTGAACCGGCCATGAAGAAGCGCAGCATGCTCGCCATCGCCTCCCTGGCCACCGGTTTCGTCGTCGCGGCGATCACCCCGTCCCACGCCGCCGCCCACGAACTCGGTGACCTCGACGTCGGCGACTCCCTCAGCAGCCTCGACCACACCGTGGACGGCGACAGCCTCGCCGTCGACGAGAACGCCCTGGGCCAGAACGGCTGACGGCCACCCCGTACGACCGTGGCGCCGCTGCCCCGCGAGGGGGTCGGCGCCACAGTCGTGCGCCCTCAACTGGAGCTGGTTTCCGTGGCAGGGTGGAGCGGGCAAGCCACAGGGGGCCAACAGAAGAGGGGGAACCGTGATCGTCTGGATCAACGGTGCGTTCGGTGCGGGGAAGACCACGACCGCACGGGAACTGATCGACCTGATCCCGAACAGCACGCTCTTCGACCCCGAGGTCATCGGCGGGGCGCTCACGCACATGCTGCCGGCCAAACGCCTCACCGAGGTCGGTGACTTCCAGGACCTGCCGATCTGGCGGCGTCTCGTGATCGACACGGCGGCCGCGCTGCTCGCCGAGCTCGGCGGGACCCTCGTCGTTCCCATGACCCTGCTCCGCCAGGAGTACCGCGACGAGATCTTCGGTGGGCTCGCCGCACGCCGGATCACGGTCCGGCATGTGCTTCTCACCCCGGCGGAAACGATCCTGCGGGAGCGCATAGCCGCGCGGGAGACACCGCCGGACCTGCCGGACGGCGAGATACGCGTCCGGCAGTGGTCCCACGACCACATCGAGCCGTACCGCGCCGCCCTCGCCACCTGGCTCCCCGCCGACGCCCACCCCGTCGACAACGGCGCGCTGACGCCGTACGAGACCGCCGCGCGGGTCGCCGAAGCCGTGAGCGCCGGTGTCGTACCGGTCTGCGACATCGTCCAGACACCCGAGCCCACCGCCGAGACGCTCGCCGCCGGAGTGCTCCTGTTCGACGAGCAGGACCGGGTACTGCTCGTCGACCCCACCTACAAGGCGGGCTGGGAGTTCCCCGGCGGGGTGGTCGAACCCGGCGAGGCACCGGCCCGCGCCGGGATGCGCGAGGTCGCCGAGGAGACCGGCATCACGCTGGCGGACGTACCGCCGTTGCTCGTCGTCGACTGGGAGGCTCCCGCGCCGCCCGGCTACGGCGGCCTGAGACTGCTCTTCGACGGCGGCCGGCTCGACGCCGCCGCGGCCGCCCGGCTCCTGCTGCCCGGACCCGAACTGCGCGACTGGCGGTTCGTGAGCGAACAGGAGGCCGCTGACCTGCTGCCACCCGTCCGCTACGAGCGGCTGCGCTGGGCGCTGCGGGCGCGGGAGCGCGGCGCGGCGCTGTATCTGGAGGCCGGCGTACCGGTCGGCTGACGCCCGTCACGGACCCGGCGGGTGCCGCCCCGCCCGCCGGGCGCGCTCATCCGGCGGACGCGTGGACCGCGCGAGCCCGGACAGGCGGCCGGCGCGAGCCCGGACGCGTGGAGGCCCCGGTCATGTGACGGGGGCCCTCGCCGGCCAGTGCCCCGGCCGTGCTCAGCCTGCCGCGTAGTTGCTCAGGAAGAGGGCCTCGGCGACCGACAGCCGCTCCAGCTCCTGGGGGGACACGCTCTCGTTCACGGCGTGGATCTGGGCCTCCGGCTCGCTCAGGCCGATGAGGAGGATCTCCGCGTGCGGGTAGAGAGCGGCGAGGGTGTTGCACAGCGGGATGGAGCCGCCCTGGCCGGCGTACTGCATCTCCTGGCCCGGGTAGGCCACCGCCATCGCCTCGGCCATCGCCGCGTACGCCGGGCTGGTCGTGTCGGCGCTGAACGCCTGACCCTGGCCGATCTGCTCGGTCCGGACCCGGGCACCCCACGGGGTGTGCGCCTCCAGATGGGCCTGGAGCAGCTTGGTGGCCTCGGCCGCGTCCACGCCCGGCGGCACCCGCAGGCTGACCAGGGCACGGGCGCCGGCCTGCACGGACGGCGTGGCGCCGACGACCGGCGGGCAGTCGATGCCCAGCACGGTGACCGCCGGACGGGCCCAGATGCGGTCGGCGACCGTGCCGGAGCCGATCAGTCCGACGCCGTCCAGCACCTTGGCGTCCTTGCGGAACTGCTCCTCGTCGTACTGCAGCCCCTCCCACCGGGTCTCGGGGGTGAGGCCGTCGACGGTCGTGGAGCCGTCCTCGGCGCGCAGCGAGTCCAGGACGCGGATCAGCGCGCCGAGCGCGTCGGGCGCCGCGCCGCCGAACTGGCCCGAGTGCAGATTCCCTTCGAGGGTGTCGACCCGCACCCGTACGAGGGTCATGCCGCGCAGTGTGGCGGTGACGGTCGGCAGGCCGACGCGGAAGTTGCCCGCGTCGCCGATGACGATGGTGTCGGCCCGGAGAAGGTCGGGGTGCTCCTCGGCGTACCGCTCCAGCCCGCCCGTGCCCTGCTCCTCCGAGCCCTCGGCGATCACCTTCACGTGGACCGGCACCCCGCCGTTGGCCTTGAGGGCACGCAGCGCCAGCAGGTGCATGATCACGCCGCCCTTGCAGTCGGCGGTCCCGCGCCCGTACCAGCGGCCGTCGCGCTCGGTCAGCTCGAACGGCGGGCTCGTCCAGGCGGCCTCGTCCAGCGGCGGCTGCACGTCGTAGTGCGCGTAGAGCAGGACGGTCTTCGCGCCCTCCGGGCCGGGCAGGTAGCCGTACACGGACTGCGTGCCGTCGGGGGTGTCGAGCAGGGCGACGTCCTGGAAACCCTCCGCCGTCAGCGCGTCCGCGACCCACCGCGCCGCGCCCTCGCTCTCGCCGCGGGGGAACTGGTCGAAGTCCGCCACCGACTTGAAGGCCACCAGCTCGGTGAGCTCCGCCCTCGCTGTGGGCATCAGCGAGGCGACGGTCCCGGCGACCGGATGCGACGACATGGGCACGCTCCTTGTGGGTGCGACGTTGTACGAGTGGGTGCTGCAGATCCTCCCACAGCGGTCTGCGGCGACACCCGCCGTAGGATGCGGGAGACAGGTGCGGCAGCGGCTTGATCGGGAGCAGTAGACCATCGTGAGCAGCGAGAACTCTTCGGCGGACGACTCTTCGGCGGACGACGACCAGCAGGTGTGGGATGTCGTGGTGGTGGGCGCGGGACCCGCGGGGGCTTCGGCCGCCTATGCGGCGGCGGTCGCGGGGCGGCGCGTACTGCTGCTCGAGAAGGCCGAGTTGCCCCGCTACAAAACTTGCGGAGGCGGCATCATCGGCCCCTCGCGCGACTGTCTCCCGCCCGGCTTCGAGCTGCCGTTGCGGGACCGGGTGCACGCGGTGACGTTCTCCAACAACGGCCGCTTCACCCGCACCCGGCGCTCCCGGCAGATGCTGTTCGGGCTGATCAACCGCCCCGAGTTCGACCACCAGCTGGTCGAGCACGCCCAGAAGGCGGGCGCCGAGCTGCGTACGGGTGTGGCGGTCTCGCGGGTGGAGCAGCACGGCTCGGCGGTGCCCGACCGGCGCTCGGTGGCCGTCGTGCTCCAGGGCGGCGAGACCCTGCTCGCGCGGGCGGTCGTCGGCGCCGACGGCAGTGCCGGCCGGATAGGAGCACACGTCGGGGTGAAACTCGACCAGGTGGACCTCGGCCTGGAGTCGGAGATCCCGGTCCCGGAGACGGTCGCCGAGGACTGGCGGGGGCGGGTGCTCATCGACTGGGGTCCGATGCCCGGCAGTTACGGCTGGGTCTTCCCCAAGGGCGACACGCTGACGGTCGGCGTGATCTCGGCGCGCGGCGAGGGCGCCGCGACCAAGCGCTACCTGGAGGACTTCGTCGCCCGGCTCGGGCTCGCCGGCTTCGAGCCCGCCATCTCCTCCGGGCACCTCACCCGCTGCCGTGCCGACGACTCACCGCTCTCGCGCGGCCGGGTGCTGGTGTGCGGTGACGCGGCGGGGCTCCTGGAGCCGTGGACCCGTGAGGGCATCTCGTTCGCGCTGCGCTCGGGACGCCTCGCGGGGGAGTGGGCGGTGCGGATCGCCGAGGCCCACGACGCGGTGGACGCCCGGCGCCAGGCCCTCAACTACGCCTTCGCCGTCAAGGCGGGCCTCGGCGTCGAGATGAGCGTCGGCAAGAGCATGCTGGCGGCGTTCGAGCGTCGTCCCGGCCTCTTCCACGCGGCGCTCACCGGCTTCCGCCCCGCGTGGAACGCCTTCCGGGACATCACCCGGGGGTCCACGTCGCTGGGTGAGCTCGTGCGCACCCATCCGATGGCGCAGCGCGCGCTGGCCGCCCTGGACCGGCGCTCGGGTGACGGCGGGGTCAGTTCCTGACCGTGATCCGGTAGACCGGGTGGTCGGGGGCGATGCGCCGCAGGTCGGCGTCGGCGGAGTCGGGGCCGACCCCGTCGAAGAAGACGCCCACCTCGGCCTTCCAGCGCTTGAGGTAGGCGCGCAGGAGCGGCACCTTGTCGTCGTCGCCCACCTCGACCGCGGTGAACGCCTCCACGGACTTGCCGAGGTGCAGCTCCCCGCCGCCGGCCGCACGCATGTTGTGCGTCCACTGGACATGGCCGCGGGGGGCCACCAGGTACCGCTGTCCGTCGACGGTCAGCAGGTTCACGGGGGTGGTGCGCCACTCCCCGCTCTTACGGCCGCGGACGGCCAGGACCCGGGAGCCCCACACGCTGATGCCGCGGCGGGTCATCCAGGCCACGGCGCGGTTGAGGACGTTGACGGTGAACCAGCCGGGCTTCTGCACGTGCGTGGACATGGTGCCCCCAGATCATCGGAGAGCGGTGCTCCCGCTCGACTCCAGTGTGGACGCGGCGGGCCGCTGAAGCAAGAGCAGTGCTCTCTTTCGTGAGCGACGCTCTCGAATGTGTGCACCGCTCCGAAAGCGTGGAACACTCGCCTCCATGAGCACTGCACCCAACGCCGCCAGTGGCGCCCGTGCCCGGGCGAGGACCGAGGTCACCGCGGCGATCAAGGAGGAAGCGCGCAGACAGCTCGCGGCCGACGGAGCCGCCCGCCTGTCGCTGCGTGCCGTGGCCCGCGAACTCGGCATGGTCTCCTCCGCGCTGTACCGCTACTTCCCCAGCCGCGACGACCTGCTGACCGCGCTCATCGTCGACGCCTACGACTCCCAGGGCGAGGCCGTCGAGGCCGCCCACGCCGCCGTGGGCCGGGCCGAGCCGCTGCGGCGGTGGTCGGTGGTGTGCGGGGCGGTGCGGGACTGGGCGCTCGCGCACCCGCACGAGTACGCGCTGATCTACGGATCGCCGGTGCCCGGTTACGTCGCGCCGGAGACCACCGTCCCGGCCGCGTCCCGCGTGGGCCTGCTGCTGATCGGCATCGTCCGCGACGCCCACCGCGAGCGTGGACTGACCGGACCGGCCCTGCCGGGGGAGTTGCGCGGCGAGGCGGAACGCATGGCCGCCGACCTCGCGCCCGACCTGCCCCCCGCGGTCGCCGCGGCCCTCGTCGCGGCCTGGGCCGAGCTGTACGGGCTGATCGGATTCGAACTCTTCGGCCAGTTCCACCGGGTGGTGGAGGACCGCGAGCCGTTCTTCCACCACGCGGCGACCCGGCTGGCGGCGGGGGTGGGGCTGTGAGAGGGCGGACGCGGGTCTGCCCGCGCTCGGGTTGCTGACGGCGCACCCCCCACTCGGGCCACCGCCGGCATACCCCCGCGCTCGGGCCGGCGACGGCGCACTCCCCGCGCTCGTGTTACCGACGGAGTGCCTTCCTGCTTGGGCCAGCGGTGGCGTGCCCCCCTGCTCGGGCCAGCGGTGGCGTGCCTCCTGCTTGGGCCAGCGGTGGCGTGCCCCCGCGCTCGGGCCACCGCCGGCGTGCCCCCTGCTCGGGCCACCGGCGGCGTGCCTCCCTGCTTGGGCCAGCGGTGGCGTGCCCCCGCGCTCGGGCCACCGCCGGCGTGCCCCCTGCTTGGGCCAGCGGCGGCGTGCCCCCTGCTTGGGCCAGCGGTGGCGTGCCCCCTGCTTGGGCCAGCGGTGGCGTGCCTCCCGCTCGGGCCGCCGACGGCGTGCTCCCCGCGCTCGGGCCAGCGGCGGCGTCCCCCCCCCGCTCGGGCCGCCGACAGCCCCGCGCTCGGGCTACCGACGGCGTGCCCCCTGCTCGGGCTAGCGGCGGCGTGCCCCCCGCTCGGGCCGCCGACAGCGCACTCCCCGCGCTCCGGCTACCGACGAGTGCCCCCTGCTTGGGCCGGCGACGGCGTACCCCCCGCTCGGGCCGTCGACAGCGCACTCCCCGCGTCCGGGCCGCCGACAGCGCGCTCCCCGCACCCTTGCCGAGCAGGCGTCCCCGCCCCCCTACCGGCCAGGCACCCCGCGCGCGTGCCGCCAAGGACGTACTCCCCCGGGAGTACAGGTGATCACCGCGTCCGGTTGACGCCGACGGTGCCGGTCGGCGTCTAGCGTGGCGGGCATGGACGAGCAGCGCGTGCGCGGGGCGGCCGGGCCGCGTCGGCGGTGGCGGCACGGGCCGCCGTGGCGGAACGGCTGGGAGGCCGCCGAGGAGCGGCCCGCCCGGTGGCCATGGCGCTCCACCGCGCTGTTCACCGCGTTCGTCCTGGTCGGGTCGAACGCCGCGGCCCATCTGCAGCAGGGCGACCGGGCCGCCCCCGACGGCTTCGCCCGCGTCCTTCTGGTGGTCGGCTCGGGCCTGCTGCTGTGGCGGAAGCGGTACCCGGTGGCCGTGGTGTTCGGCACCGCCGCGGCCGCCCTGGTCTACCTGGGCGCCGGATACGCGTACGGGCCGGTCTTCCTCACCGTCGCCGTCGCCTGCTTCAGCGCCGTGGTCGCCGGGCACCGGCGGGCCGCCTGGAGCGCGCTCGGCATGCTGTGGGCCGGGCACGTGCTGGTGACCCACTGGCCCTACCGGTGGCTGCCCGCCTCCCGTGACCCGTCCGCCTCCTGGGCGCAGGAGATCGTCATCGCCACCTGGGTCGTGGCGATCGTCGCGGTGTCGGAACTGGCCCGCGCGAAACGGGAGCAGTGGGCCCGCGACCGTGCCGAACGCGCGCAGGCGGCCCGGCGCCGCGCGGACGAGGAGCGGCTGCGCATCGCCCGCGAGCTGCACGACGTCCTCGCGCACAGCATCTCCGTCATCAACGTGCAGGCGGGCGTCGGCCTCGCCCTCCTCGACACCGATCCGGAGCAGGCCCGCACCGCCCTCACCACGATCAAGGCCGCGAGCAAGGAGGCGCTCGGCGAGGTCCGCCAGGTCCTCGACACGCTCCGCGCGCCGGGCGCGGCGCCGCGCACACCGGCCCCGGGCCTGGACCGCCTGCCGGAACTGGTGGAGCAGGCGGCGGCCGCGGGCCTCACGGTCGACGTCGAGGGCCGGCCGCCCGGCCTCGCCCCCGCCGCCGACCTCGCGGCCTTCCGCATCGTCCAGGAGGCCCTCACCAATGTCGTACGGCACTCCGGCTCCCGCCGCGCGCACGTGCGCCTCGAACACGGCGATGCGGCGCTGCGGCTGCGGATCGACGACGACGGGCCGGCCACCGGCGGCCACCCGGGCGGCAGCGGCAACGGGCTGGCCGGGATGCGGGAGCGGGCCGCCGCCCTGGGTGGCACGATCGAGGCGGGCCCGCGCCCGGACGGCGGCTTCGAGGTGCTCGCCGTCCTGCCGCTCACGACCGAGGAGGACCGGTGATCCGCGTACTGCTCGCCGACGACCAGGCACTGGTGCGGGCCGGCTTCCGGGCACTGCTCGACGCACAGCCGGACATCGAGGTGGCCGGGGAGGCCGCGGACGGCGCGGAGGCGCTGCGCCAGGCACGTGAACTGCGCCCCAACGTCGTCCTGATGGACATCCGCATGCCCGCCCTCGACGGACTGGCCGCGACCCGCCGTATCTCGGCCGACACGGAGCTCGCGGACGTCAGGGTCGTCATGCTCACCACCTTCGAACTCGACGAGTACGTCTTCGAGGCGATCCGCTCGGGCGCCTCCGGCTTTCTGGTGAAGGACACCGAGCCCGAGGAACTCCTGCGCGCCGTAAGGGCGGTGGTGGGGGGCGACGCGCTGCTCTCCCCGGGGGTGACCCGCCGGCTGATCGCCGAGTTCGCGGCCCGTTCCAAGGAGCCCGCGGCCGACGGCGCGCTCGCCGGACTGACCGAGCGGGAGCGGGAGGTGATGGCCCTGGTCGGGATCGGTCTGTCCAACGAGGAGATCGCCCGCCGGCTGGTGGTCAGCCCGCTCACCGCCAAGACCCACGTGAGCCGCACGATGGTGAAGCTGGGTGCCCGAGACAGAGCCCAACTGGTGGTGCTGGCCTACGAGTCGGGGTTGGTACGGCCGGGCTGGCTGGGCTGAGACCCGGGCCGGAAGCGCATCAGCACACTGATCGTACGGATGGCGAACAGGGCGGGGGCGAGGACGAGTCCCGCGCGCAGCATCAGCCGGCTGACGGTGTCCGGCAGCTCGAACAGCAGGGCGGGACCGGCGATCGCCCCGAAGACGACCGCCGCCGCGAACAGCGCGCTGCACAGGGCGTATCCGATCTCGACGGTGATCGCGTCCCGCTCGGCCTGACCACGCCGTCCCCCGTAGCTCTCCATGCGCCCGAGTGTCACAGCCGTGCGCCCGGCGGGGCAAGCGGGCCCCGCCGGGCACACGGTGTCGGAGGCGTTCCCCCGGACCGGGCCCGGCAGCCGGCTTCGGGCCGTCGGCCCGGTCGCGACGCGCTCCTGGCGAGGTGATCGGCGCCTGACGGGGCGCCTCACACCGGGTCGATGGACGGGCCGGTGATCGGCCGCGGCCGGTGCGACTAGTCGCGCACCGTCACCCGCTCCGCCTCCGGGGACGGCGTGGCGGACGAAGGTGCGAGCGAGGTGTCGGCCGAAGTCGCGCTCGAAGAAGGCGACTTGGCGACCACGACGGACTGGCGCGGGCGTCCGTTGCGCAGCCCGGTCAGGCTGATCAGCAGGCCGGCGACGGCGATGCCGGTCACCACCACCAGTCCGGGCCGGTAGCTGTCGAGGACGGCCAGCGGCCCCGCGTCCTCGGGGGTGCCGGCCGTGACCACGGCGGTCACGACGGCCAGGAAGATCGCCCCGCCCACCTGCACCGAGGTGTTGAGCAGCCCCGAGACCATGCCCTGCTCGTGGTCCTCGACGCCGTTGGTGGCCTGGATGTTGAGCGAGGGGAAGACCAGCGCGCAGGCCGCGCCGATGAGCAGCATCGACGGCAGTACGACCACGGCGTACACGGGGTCGAGGTTCACCCGCAGGAACAGCGCGTACCCGACGACCATCAGCGCGAAGCCGGCCGCGATCAGCCGCTGGGTGCCGAAGCGGTCGACGATCGAGCCCACCTTGGTCGAGGACACGGCCACCAGCGCGCCCGCCGGCAGGAACGCGAGCGCCGTGTGCAGGGCGGACCAGCCGAGCAGCGACTGCATGTAGAGCGTGACCAGAAATTGGAAGCCGACGTACGACCCGAAGAAGGCCATGGCGCCGAGCTGGGCGCGGACCTGGCTGCCGGAGCGCAGCACGCCGAGCCGGATCAGCGGACCCGCCGAGCGCCGCTCGACCGCGACGAACACGGTCAGCAGCACGGCGACGGCCAGGAAGGACAACAGCGTGCGGGCCGATGTCCAGCCCTCCCGCGGGGCCTGTACGACGGTGAAGACCAGCAGCAGCATCGACGCGGTGCCGAGGACGGCGCCGGGGACGTCGTACCCGTTGTGGTCCTTCTCCCGCTCGCTGCGCGGCAGCAGCTTCAGGCCCGCCACCAGGGCGATCAGGGCGATCGGCGCGGGCAGCAGCATGGTGAGGCGCCAACTGGCCTCCGTCAGCAGGCCGGACAGGACCAGGCCCATCGAGAAGCCGGTGGCCGCGCAGGTGGTGTAGATGGACAGCGCGCGGTTGCGCAGCGGGCCCTCGGCGAAGGTCGTGGTGATGATCGAGAGGCCGGCGGGCGCCGTGAAGGCGGCGCTCAGCCCCTTGATGAAACGGCTGGCGATCAGCAGTGGCCCGGAGTCGACGAGTCCGCCGAGCAGGGAGGCGAGCGCGAAGACACCGAGGGCCACCAGGAAGACCTGACGCCGGCCCAGCAGGTCGGCGGTGCGTCCGCCGAGCAGGAGCAGGCCGCCGTAGCCGAGGATGTAGCCGCTGACGATCCATTGCAGCGTCGAGGTGGAGAGATCGAGCTCTGAACCGATGGACGGCAGGGCGACGCCGACCATCGACACGTCCAGCGCGTCCAGGAACATGGCGGCGCACAGCACCAGGAGAGTGCCCCACAGCCGGGGCGTCCAGCGTCCCTCGGACACGGGGTGGGTGAGCGGAGAGGTCATGCCGGAGACACTACATGCGCATGCATTCAATGCAAACGCATTTAATGCTGATGCAATAAATTCCTGGCTCTGCTACGGTGCGGCCATGGCGGCGGAGAAGGCCGAGCAGGCGCTCGTGGACCAGTGGCGGGACATCCTGGCGCTGCACGCGCGCACCCAGTGCGAACTCGACCGCGTCCTGCACCAACACGGCCTGGGCGCCAGCGACTTCGAGGTGCTCGACGTGCTGGCCGAGGCCCGCTCCGCAGACGGCGCCTGCACCTACCGCGTCCAGGAGATCGCCGAACGGGTCCACCTCAGCCAGAGCGCGCTGTCCCGGCTCATCGCCCGGCTGGAGAAGGACGGCCTCGTCGAGCGGAAGATGTGCCCGGAGGACCGGCGGGGCGTACGGGTGGCGCTCACGGCGAAGGGGCGCACGCTGCACGTCGACGTCCTGCCGGTGCAACGCGCGGTCCTGACGCGCATGTTGGCGACCTGACGACGCGTCATCACCCGCCGCCCCGACTCGGGGCGCCGGTGCCGCACTGGCCGGGGGCGCCCCCTCGCGCTCAGCGTCCCGACCCGGGGTGCCCGTGCCGCTCCGCCGGGGTGCCCCGCGCGCTCAGCTCCAGGTGACGGCGGACCTCTCGCGCCACAGGTCGGCGATCGCGCGGTCGCCGGTGACCTCCGGGAACGGCAGCCGGTTCCACAGCGACAGGTACACCTGGGCGGCCGGTCCGGCAATCTCGCAGTCGGCGTCACCGTCCTCGCCCCGGACGGCCGCGGGCGGCTCGGGGGACAGGCGCACCGTCCACACGGCGTCCTCCGCGTCCGTCGCCCGCACCCGCAGCACACGGGGCCGGTCGCTGCGGAGCCGGCTCCTGGGGCGGGCGTGGAAAGCGCGCAGCAACTCGTCGATGCCGTCGGCCGCGAAGCCGGGAGCGACGGTGTCGGGGGTTCCGCCGCGCGCCGACTGCGCGTCGAACCGGTGCACGGTCGTCTCGTGCGCCTGCCGCCGCGCCCAGAACGCGAGCGGCGAGGGGGCGGGCAGGAAGGACCAGCACGCGAGGCCGGGCGGGGCGGAGCGGAGGCTGTCCACCAGGTGCCGATGCCCCTCACGGAACCAGGTCGGCAGCCCGGCGCCGTCGAGGTCGGGCAGGCCACCGTCCGGATGCCAGGTGGTGTACCCCTCCGTGACGAACGCGGCTGCCCAACGGTGCACCATGCCGGTGTGTCGCACCAGGTCGCGCACCTGCCACTCCGGGCAGGTGGGCACCTTGGCACCCAGACCGGCCGCCTCGGCGGCCACGGCCAGCGCGCGGCCCTCCCGGTCCAGGATCTCGACGAACTCGGCAGTCTCCATGCGGGTGAGTCTGCCTGACGAAGCGAGGCTCCGGCGATGGTCGGGGCATCGACGCGGACGAGGGCGCGCCGCCGGACGCGCGGGGCTGGGCAGGGTCACGTCCGGTGGGTGGTGAGGCCGACGAGTGCGGCGACGGCCGCGAGCGCCGCGACGCTGGTGAGGGCGACGGGCAGGGAGAACCATGCGGCCATGAAGCCGATGGCCGGCGGCCCCAGCAGCATGCCGCCGTAGCCGAGGGTGGACGCGACGGCGACACCGGTGGGGCCGGCCGCCGTGCCGGCGCGTTCGATCGCCACCGGGAAGATGTTGGCGAGACCGAGTCCGGTGACGGCGAAGCCCAGCAGCACCAGCCAGACCGTGGGGGCGAGCGAGCCGGCCAGCATGCCCGACGCGGCCGTGGTACCGCCCGCGACGACGGTACGGGTCCGGCCCAGACGTTCGAGGAGCCTGGTGCCGCCGAGCCGGCCGACCGTCATGGCCAGCGCGAAACAGGAGTAGCCCGCGGCCGCGAGACCGGGGGAGGCGTCGAGATCCTGCTGCAGGTGCAGCGCGCCCCAGTCGGCCAGGGCGCCTTCGCCGTACGCGGTGCACAGCGCGATGAGGCCGAACACGATGACGAGACCGCGGGTACGGCCGTCGAGGCGGCGAGGCGCGCCCTCCTGCCCGGGTTCGCCCTTCTGCCGGGGCACGCCCTCCTGCCGAGGGGCGTCGTCCGCGGGTGTCGGGGGATCGGTGCGCAGCAGGACGCGACCGGCCACGGCGGTCACCGCCAGTCCGACGAGAGTGAGCCCGAACAGGTGCCGCATGGGCGACAGTTGGCCGGCGACGAGTCCGCCCAGGCCCGCGCCGGCCATCCCGCCCAGGCTGAACGCGGCGTGGAAGCTGGGCATGATGGGCCGGCCGAGGGCGTTCACCAGTTCCACGGCCGCGCTGTTGAAGGCCACGTTGATGCCGCCGTAGCCCGCGCCGAGCACGAAGAGCGCCGCGCCGAGGGCGGGTGCGGAGTGGGTCAGCGGGGGCAGCGCGATGCTGAGGGAGAGAAGGACGGCGCAGGCGACGGTGACCGGGTGGCTGCCGTAGCGGCGGCAGAGCCGTCCCGTGAACACCATGGTGAGGACCGCGCCGGCGGAGACCCCCAGCAGTGCCAGACCCAGGGCGCCGGTGGAGCTGTGCGTCTGCTGCTTGACGGCGGGGATGCGGACGACCCAGCCGGCGAAGAGGAAGCCGTCGAGCGCGAAGAAGACGGTGAGGACCACGCGGAGCCTGGTGAGGGCACTGTCCCGGGCCGGGGCGCGCGCCCCGAGTTTGTTTATAAGCGGCACAAAATCAGGCAAAGCCGCCGCCCGCGAGCGGACAATAAGGCCGTGGTTCCACGAGGGTCGCGCGAACCCGCGGAACCGCGTCTCACACCTCGATCACCTCGGCCCCCGCCTCGAGCAACCGGGTGCAGGTCCTGCCGTCGGCCCCGGCGTTGGTGACCACGATGTCGAGGTCCTGCGGCCCGCACAGCCGGGCCATTCCGGTGCCGGGGAACTTGCCCGCGTCGGCGAGCGGGACCACCTGGGCGCTGGCGGCGATCATCGCCCGCTTGACCGGCACCTCCACGGCGGTGGTGTCCAGCACCTGGCCGTCGGGGCGGACCCGCTGGTACCGAGGAACAGCCGGTCGGCGTGGATCCGCCGCAGGTTGTCCTCGGTGAGGACATCGGCACCACGGCGCACCGGGTGGCCCGCCATCTGCACGGCCGGGCCCTCACCGTGATCACCAGCAAGCTGGCCGTCTACGAGGAGCTCCAGGACGGCAGGGCCGTGCAGCTGATCCTGCCGGCCGGCGTGGTCCGGCCGAGCAGAACCGTCTCGCCGTCCAACGGTGACGGTGGCGGTCTGTACGACGCTCCTCGTGCTGTTCTTCGACCCGCCGGCGGCGTTCGCCTTCGCCAAGTACGACTTCCCCGGGAAGAAGTTCCTGTTCGGCGTCCTGCTGGCGATGTACGTCCGTCGACCCAGCTCGCGATCATCCCGCAGTACGAGATCATGGTGCGGCTGGGCTGGCTGGGCACCCTCAAAGCGCTGATCGCCCCGGCCGCCGCCAACGCCTTCGGCATCTTCCGGATGCGCCAGTACACCGGCAGCGGAGTCCCCGACGAACTGCTGGACACCGCCCGCACCGAGGGGGTCGGCCTTCCTCCGCCTGTACCGGCACGTGGTACTGCCGTGCGTCCGCCCGGCCCTGGCGTTCCTCGGCATCCACACCTTCATCGGCGCCTGGAACGACTACATCCTGCCGTTGGTGACGTCGGTCGACCCCGACCGGCTCACCCTCCAGGTCGCGCTGGCACGGTTGTACGCCGGACACTCCACCGAGTTGGCATCGTGGTGGCCGGAGTGCTGCTGTCCGTCGTCCCCCTGGTGACGGTGTTCGCCTTCTTCGCCCGCGGATTCATCGCCGACGCGACGAAGGGCGCTCTGCGGTGAGAGGGCCGGCGTGCGACGAGCAAGGCCACGCGGCGCCGTCAACACGGCCACCCAGCCGTGCCGTTCCGTTGGCACCTGCAAAACCGGCCGCAGTGTCGATCCCCCGGTGAGCGCCGGCTCGGGACCGGCCGGCGGGGCACACTCCGGGGCCGTAGGAGCGTCGAAGCCCTCCGCACCCGTTCCCGGCGGCGCGGCGGATGTTACGCGTGGGAAACCTTGACGGTCGCTGGGGCGGGTGCCACGATGCCGACGCCCCGACGTTTACGTAAACATCCCCGCCCCGCGGGCCATCCGGCCCAGAACAGGCCCCCACCTGTCGGCGGGATGTTTACGCAAACATGACGGGCGGTCGACAGTGCAGGGAGGAGCGGAGCGGATGGTCCCCAGCGGTGCGGTCGAGAACGCGTCGGCCCACAGGGTCCGCCCGTCCGGCCCGGTACACGTTCTGACGGCGGCTCGTCCACGCGCGACCCCCCTGCGCCGAGCCGCCACTCCTGAAAGGGCAAGCTGATGCGCAAGACCCCCACCGGAAGCCGGATCACCCCCCGGCGGCGTGCCGCCCTCGTGGCGGTCGCGATCGCCGCGATCGGCGGTACGACCATCGCCGGCAGCCCCGCCTCCGCCGCGACGAGGCACGACACCACGCAGTTCAAGGGCGTCAACTGGGCCGACCCGCGCGACAACTTCGCCGACGACCCGGTGGTGCTGTCCGGGCTGTCCCTCTCCGACAGCTACGCGCAGACGTACGCCAAGGCGAGCCGGATCATCTCGGCGTTCCGCGCGAACCTCGGCGCGAACACCGTGCGCCTGCCCATCAACCCGTACACGGTCAACGGCGCCTACTGGAAGTCCTACCGCGGGGTCATCGACGCGGCCTCCGCCAAGGGCTTCAAGGTCATCGTCTCCTACTGGGAGGGCACGGGCGCCCAGAAGGACGGCTTCATCGACGACCAGGCCACCTACTGGCCCATGTGGAACACCGTCGTCAAGGCCTACAAGAACGACAGGCACGTCTACTTCGAGCCGATGAACGAGCCGCACGGCTACACCGAGACCGAGTGGGCCGACATCGCGGCGAAGTGGCTGCAGACCTACCCGTCGGTCCCGCGCGACCGGGTCTTCGTCAGCGGCGCCGGCTACAACGACCACGTCACCTCGGTCTGCGCCGACCCGCGCCTCAAGGGCACGTATCTGTCGCTGCACCACTACGGGTTCTGGAAGGAGTACGCGACCTACGACCAGTGGGTGGCCGACCTGAAGGAGCGCATCGGTGACTGCGCCGGCCGGACCGTGGCCGACGAGTTCGGTGCCCCGATGACCACCGGCCTCGACTACGACAAACCGGCTCCGTCCGACAACTTCGTCAACTACGTCCAGGCCGTGACCGACACCTTCCGCGAGCTCAAGATGGGGTCCGTGTACTGGCCCGGCCTGCGCACCGACGACATCTACTCGGTCCAGAAGCTGACCGGTCCCGCCTCCCGGCCCTGGCTGGCCACCACCAACCAGTCCGGCGCCGACCGGCTCGCCTGGGCCTGGGGACGCGGCAAGCCCGTCCGTCCCTGACCGGCCGCCGTCCGGCATCCGGACACGCCGTGCGAGACCCGGCCGGCCGTGACGCACCCGCACCGCGGCCGGCCGGGCCGGGCCGCGGCGGGGTCAGGGGGCCGGGTGCGCCGGTGCGCCGCACGTAGGCGCGTATGTGCGGCGCCGAGCGCGGTCGGTCCGTGCCGCCACAAGCGTCGCGGGGCCACCGCGTCCGTTCCCCGCTCGGCGCCGGAGGTCGGTCATGGCACGAGGCTCACGTTCTCGGTCGTGGTCACGGCCGGAGTCCGGAGCGTGTCGGTCTTCGGTGACCGCGGGAGTCCGGTGCTCGGAGGTCGCCGGTCACGGCAGGAGCCGGAGTCGGTTGGCCGCCGCCACCGCGCCGGAGCGGGTCTCCACGCCCAACTTGCCGTAGATGCGCCCGAGATGGGTTTTGACCGTCGCCTCGCTGATGAACAGGGCGCGGGCGATCTCCCGGTTGCCCAGGCCGCGGGCGAGCTGCCCGAGGATCTCGTGCTCGCGGGCCGACAGGGCGGGGCGCGGGCTGCGCAGCCGGGTCAGCAGCCGGTCGGCCACGGGGGCGGACAGGGCCGTGCGGCCGGACGCCGCGTCGCGTATCGCCGTGAACAGTTCCTCGGGCCGTTCGGCCTTGAGCAGGTAGCCGGTGGCCCCCGCCTCGATGGCGCGGGTGACGTCGGCGTCGGTGTCGAACATGGTGAGCACGAGGACGCGCGGACCGGTACCGCCGGAGGTGAGACTCCGGGTGGCCGTCACGCCGTCCATACCGCCGTCGAGCTGCAGATCCATGAGTACGACGTCGGGGCGCAGGCGCGCGGACATGGCGAGCGCCTCCTCCCCGTCGGCCGCCTCACCGACCACCTCGATGCCGTCGGCACTGGCCAGCAGGGCGCGCAGCCCGGCGCGGACCACGGCATGGTCGTCGCACAGCAGCAGCCGGACGGGGCAGCCGGGGGAGACGGGGGGCGGGGGCTCCGGTGTGATCACAGGGCGAGCTCCTTGTGGCTGTCCGGGACGTCGGGACCGGTGGCTGTCGAGGGGGACCAGGGGAGGGCCGCCGTCACGACGGTGCCCTCGCCCGGCGTGGACTCCACGGTGAGTGTGCCGCCCGCCTGCCGGGCCCGGATACGCATGGCCGGCAGCCCGTGCCCGCGCACCCGGTCCGGCACGGACGCCGGGGCGCGGTCCTGGTCGGGCGAACCGGTCGCGCCAGGCGGGTCGTTGGCGCCGTGCTCCGGCAGGGCGGGGGAGTCGTCAGGGCGATGTCCCGGCCCACGGCGGGGGTCGTTCGTGTCGCAACTCGGCGCGTCGCGAGGGTGTTCGGTGCCGAGGCCCGGCACGCCCCCGGCGGCGTTCACACCGTGACTCGGCACGTCACCCTGGCCGTTCATGCCGTGACCCGTCACCTCGCGCGGGCGGTTCATGGCGTCCCCCGCCGTCCCACGCGCACTCCCCATGTCGAAGCCGCGGCCGTTGTCGGCGATGTCCAGCGAGATCTGGTCGTCGAGGCAGGTCAGGGTCAGCACGGCCCTGGTCGCCGCCGCGTGCTCCCGCACATTGGCCAACGCCCCCTGGGCGATACGCAGAAGTGCCGCCTCGGCCCGTTCCGGCAGCGTGCCCGCGCCCGGGGTGCCGTCGAGCCGGAACTCCACACTCAGGCCCGGACGGCCCTCCCGCTCGGCGAGCCCGGCGAGCGCGTCGGGGAGCGACTGCTCGGCCAGGTCGGCGGGCGCCAGATCGTGCACGAAACGGCGCGCCTCCGCGAGGCCCCGGGAGGTGATGTCCGCCGCTTCGCGGACGTGCCCACGGGCCGTGTCCGGGTCCGTCGTCCAGAAGCGCTCGGCGGCCTGGAGCAGCATCTGCTGGCTGGACAGGCCCTGCGCGAGGGTGTCGTGGATCTCGGTGGACAACCGCTGGCGCTCCGCGAGGATCCCCGCCCGGCGTTCGGTGGCCGCGAGCTCGCGCCGGGTGCGGACCAGATCCTCGATCAGCAGGCGCTGCCGGGCTCCCTGGCGCCGCAGATGCACGAGTACGGCGGTGGCGACCGCGGCGACGGCCGGCGGGGCGAGGACCATGTTGGGGTTGAGCGTGCCCTCGGCCACCCGCACCTCGGAGGCGACCACCAGCGCGGTCAGCGCGCCCGCCAGCGGCACCGCCCACCGCGTGGGCAGCGCGTGCAGGCCCGCGAACAGCAGGGGCATGGCACACCAGGTGGCGCTCGGCGCGAGGGCGAGCAGGACGATCCACACAGCGGTCGCCGAGCCCAGCCAGACCAGATACCGGATGGTGGGCTCGCAACCGGGGCGGGGAGCCGGGGCCAGGAAGCGTCCGAGGACGTAGAGCACACAGAAGACCGCGAATAACGCCACCACCCACCCGGTCCGCGCCTCACCCCGGTCGCGGCTCAGGAAGCGGGCGAGTGAGGAGCCGAGCAGCACGAAGAACGCGGCGTGCACGACCGCGAGCAGCCAGCGCTCGTCCGGATCGGTGTGGTCCATCCCCCGTGTCTACCGCGCGACGCGACGGCCCGCATCAACCGATCGGTTGACCCGCCTGTCACCCGAACCTCCCGCCCTGTGCATCCGGTTGTCCGAGCCGTACCGGCCGTGTCCGCACCGAGGCTGGCATCAGGTCCCGGACGGTCCGCACCGCTCGGGAGACGTCACCCGGAAAGGCAAGGACCTCGTGCCCGCCAAGAACGTCACCGTCAACCGCGCCGCCCTCGGCCACCGCGTCGGCTACGCCCTGCGCCACCCCGAGCGGGTGCCGCGCCATCTCGTCCGTACCGCGCGGGACATGTGGCTCCGCCACCGCCACCCGGACCACGTGTCCTACTACCGGGCGGTGATGCGCTCCGACACCCGGGCCGACCCGGACGCGGCCGTCGGCAGCCGCAGCCGCGAGCGGTGGCTGGCGCTGGGAGCCATGCAGTTCGACTACCTGCTCGGCCACGGTCTGCTGCCCGGCCACCGCATGCTGGAGATCGGGTGCGGCAACCTGCGCGGTGGCTGGCGGTTCGTCCGGCACCTGGAGCCCGGCCACTACTACGGCATCGACATCTCACCCGACATCCTGCTCTCCGCGCAGGACACCGTGGTGGAGATGGGGCTGCAGAAGCGGCTTCCGGTACTGGCCCCGGTACGCGACCTGACGCTGCGGTTCCTGCCCGACGCCCATTTCGACGTGGTGCACGCGCACAGCGTCTTCTCGCACTCGCCGCTCCCGGTCATCGAGGAGTGCCTGGCCAACGTCGGCCGGGTGCTGGCGCCGGGTGGCTGGTTCGACTTCACCTTCGACCGCACCGAGGGCGAGGAGCACCACGTCCTGCGGGAGGACTTCTACTACCGCACCGAGACGCTGGTGGCGCTGGCCGCCGAGCACGGCCTGCGCGCCCGCTTCATGGACGACTGGGAGGAGCTGCCGCACGGCCAGTCCAAGATCCGCCTCACCCACGCGGACCCGGACCCTCGCCAGACGTCACGCGGGCCCGCTTGAACCCACGCGGGCCTCGGCGGGACTCGCGGGCCTCCGCCGAAACCCACGCGGGCCACCGCTTGAACCCACGTGGACCCTTGCCGGAACGCACGGGGACCTCCGCCGGGACCGACGCGGGCCTCCGCCGGGACCAACGCGGGCCTCCGCCAGGCCCGAAGCCGAGGGCACGGCCCGCTCGCCGGTCCCGCGTCCTTTCGGCGGGACTTTTCCTTCCGTCGCCGTGGAGGGGTTGTCCTGACATTCGGGGCTCACTTAGGGTCGCCTGCGAGAGCAAGCGCTTTCTCCATGCCTTGTCCGCGGCTGTCCCAGGAGGACCGCATGCCCGCACGCCCAGTCCGTCGCCGCGCCGCCGTGGTCGGCACCGGCGCCATCGTCGGCGGCAGCCACCTCCCCGCGCTCCGGGCCCACGCCGAGCGGGTCGAACTGGTCGCCGCCGTCGACGTGGACGAGGAGCGGCTCGGCAACTTCCGGGCGCTCGCGGGCGAGGAGGTCGCCGGGTACACCTCGGTCGAGGCGATGCTCGACGCCGTACGTCCTGATCTGGTGCTCATCGGCACGCCCCCGTCGCTGCACCGCGAGCAGACGGTGGCCGCGCTCAAGGCCGGCGCCTGGGTGCTGTGCGAGAAGCCGCTGTGCCTGTCGCTGGCGGAGTACGACGAGATCGCCGCCGCCGAGGAGGCGTCCGGGGCCTACGCGGCCGTCGTCTTCCAGCACCGCTACGGATCCGGCGCCGTGCACGCCCGCCGCCTGATCGCCGGCGGCGAACTCGGTGCCCCGCGGGTCGCGCACTGTCAGACCACCTGGCACCGCGACACCGGTTACTACGCGGTGCCGTGGCGCGGGCGGTGGGCCACCGAGGGCGGCGGACCGACGATGGGCCACGGCATCCACCAGTACGACCTGCTGCTGCATCTGCTCGGCCCGTGGACGGAGGTGCGGGCGATGGCGGCCCGCCTGGTGCACGACACCGAGAGCGAGGACGTCTCGACGGCCCTCGTCCGCTTCCGCGGCGGCGCCCTCGCCACCGTCGTCAACAGCGTGCTGTCCCCCGACGAGGTGAGCCGTGTTCGCGTCGACTGCGCCGACGCGACCGTCGAACTCACCCACCTGTACGGCCACCGCAACGACGACTGGGTCTACACCCCGGCGCCCCACGTGCCGGCCGAGCGGGCCGCCGCCTGGCGGGTCCCCGCGGCGGACGTGCCCAGCTCGCACACCGCGCAGCTCGGCGCCCTCCTCGACGCGTACGACAGCGGGGTGCGGCCTCCGGGCAGCGGAGCGGACGCCCGCGCCACCCTGGAGTTCGCGGCGGCCCTCTACAAGTCGGCCTTCACGGGACGGCCCGTGCACGCGGGGGAGATCGGCCCCGGCGACCCGTACTACCCGGCCATGCACGGCGGCCACCCCGACTGGGCCCCCAAGGAGCGCGCATGAGCATCCGCGTCAGCCACACGCACGGCGAGCACGTCGCGGTCGCCGCGGCGGACGGAACCGAGATCCTCCGCTACGTCTACCGCCCCGACCCGGAGGCGTTCGAGTCGCGCAAGCCCTACGCCCATCCCGTGCGCACCCTCGCCGGACGCACGGTCACCGGCTACCGCCCGAGCGACCACCGCTGGCACAAGGGGCTTCAGCTGACGGCCAGTCATCTCTCCGGCCAGAACTTCTGGGGCGGCAACTCCTATGTCCACGGCCGGGGTTACCTGCCCCTGCCCGAGCGCATCGGCTCCATGCGGCACGACGGCTTCCCCGCGTTCACCGTGGAGGACGACCGGCTCGCTCTCACCGAGGAACTCACCTGGATCGAGAACGGCGGCGGCGAATGGGCGCGCGAGACCCGGGGACTGACCGTCCACTCGGTCGACCGCGAGGCCGGCGCCTGGGTCCTCGACTGGTCGGTCCACCTCGCCAACCTCCGTGCCGAACCCCTGGTCTTCGGCTCCCCGACCACCGCGGGACGTGAGTCGGCCGGCTACACCGGCCTCC